>NZ_JBEOSP010000009.1:205481-234789 GCF_040303105.1 Kitasatospora sp. NPDC096128
CGGGCCTGCGGGTGGTCGGGGCCGCGCCCAGCCGCGTGTGGGCCGCCGGCCGAGGTCGACCCCCGGGGCCCGGGTGCGGAGCGCTCCGCACCCGGGCCCGGCGCATGTGGTCGGGAGCCTCGCGAGGCTTCTACGCTGAAAGGACAGGTCGGACCGCGAGCAGGGGAGTGGAGCAAGGTGAGCGAGCAGGAACAAGCGCAGGCACAGGAGCCGGGGCGCGAGCAGCACGGCCGGAACGGGACGCGGGGCGATCTGGGGGCCACCCCCGCCCCTCCCCCCTCCCCCCTCCCCCTCCCTCCCTCCTCCAGCCCTTCCTCCACCTCCACCTCCACCAGCGCCCCCGCCAAGGCCCGCCTGGTCTTCCGTGACCCGCTGGACCAGCAGTCCCGGGACGACACCGACGCCGGCTGGGGCGACCGCCCCGGGGCGGGTGCCAGCGGTGGGCGGGGGCTGGACTGGTACCTGAGCCAGCGCCCGCCGCACCACGGGGACTGAGAGCGTGCCCTAACGCGCCGCGACGAGCGCGTCGCGGATCTCGGTCAGCAGGAGGACCTCCTTGGCCTCGGCCTCGGCCGCCACCTCGGCGGCGCTCTTGCGCTTGGCCGCCATCCGGTTCATCGGCACGATGAGCACGAAGTAGACGACGGCCGCCGTGATCAGGAACTGCAGGACGGCGCTGAGCACCGACCCCCACAGGATGAGGATCCCGGACGTGACCTCACCGGTGGCGCTCACCTCGCAGGGCCCCTTGAGGCAGGAACTGTAGGACGCCAGGTCCTTCGTCCCGAACACGCCGACGATCGGATTGATCACGCCCTTGACGAAGGCGTTGATGATGTTGGTGAAGGCCGCGCCGATGACCACGGCGACGGCGAGTTCGACGACATTTCCACGCAGCAGGAATTCCTTGAAGCCTTTCATGCCGCCTCGAACGACGAAGTCGTCGCCGGGTTACGGGTGATCCTCCGGGAGCCCTGATTGACAACCCGGACGGCCCACCGTGCCGCTCGGGGGCGGCGGCAGACCGGCCCGTGCGGGCCCGGACGCGAGCGCCGAGGCCACCGCGAGCAGTACCAGCGCGGGCACCCCGCCCCGCCGCCGGACGGCCCGGCGCCAGCGGTGCCACCCGCCGCAGCCGCGCCGGATCGGCGGGAAGCTGGGCACCTCCCGGCGGGGCGGCACGGTGGGCGCGGGCAGGGGGACGGACAGGCTCATGGCGGTCATCGGGACACCTCCGGACTCGGTCGGGTCTTGCTCGGTGTCCCCACCATGCGCGCTCCGGCGGCAGCCCGGAAACCGATTCCCACAGCCTGTGGAAAACCCGCCCCTGTGGATAACTTCGTACACCCGTACGAGCTATTCCAATCCCGGAAGTTGACGGCGGTGCGTGAAAAAGGGCCCGCCACGGCATGCGAAAAGGCCCGCCGCCCCGCGCGAAGCGGGGCCGACGGGCCTTCCCGTGAAACCGAGGTCAGCCGGCGGCCGGAGCCGGGCTGCTGGACGAGCTCGTGGAGCTCGACGAGCCGGCCGAGGAGCCGGAAGAGCTCGAAGAACCGGACGAACCCGAACCCGAGGACGCCGACGAAGACGACGTCGAGGAGCCGGCGGACGAACCCGCGCCCACCGAGCTGCTGGAGGACGAGCGGCTGTCGGTCCGGTAGAAGCCCGAGCCCTTGAACACGACGCCCACGGCCGAGAAGACCTTGCGGAGCCGTCCCTGGCAGTCGGGGCACGTGGTCAGCGCCTCGTCGGTGAACTTCTGCACCGCCTCCAGGCCGTTGCCGCACTCGGTGCACTGGTACTGGTACGTGGGCACTTGTCTTCCTCCTGGCACTCTCGCCTGATGAGTGCTAACGATGGTCAATGATGCGGTATTCCGTTGGATCAGTCCAGCGAATCCGGTGTGAGATGAGCCGGTACCGAATCACCGCCGACCGCGCGCTCAGCCCTTCGCGGCACCGACGAGCTGCGCCGCGCCGCCGCGGTCGGCCGACGAGGCCACCACACGGCTCGCCCCGCCCCGGGCCACCAGCAGGTGCCGCATCGACACCAGCGCGATCAGCCCCAGTCCGGCGCCGACGGCCGGCACCAGGAATCCGGCGGACGGCCCGTGGCCGTCGATCAGCCGCCCGGCCACCATCGAGCCGATCGCCAGGCCCAGGCCGATGGCGCCGGTCAGCCAGGTGAACGCCTCGGTCTTGGCCCCGTCCTCGACCAGGGTCTCGACCAGGGTGTAGCCGCTGATCAGGGTCGGCGCGATGGCCAGGCCGCAGACCAGCCCGGCGATCGAGAGCGTGACCAGGTTGGGCATCGCCCACAGGGTGGAGCAGCCCGCCACCAGCAGCGCGTAGCTGATGACCATCCGCTGCTCGACGGCCCGCCGCCAGGCGATGACGCCGTAGAGCACACCCGCGACCATCGAGCCGCCGGCGAAGATCCCGTACACGGTGCCGGCCGCGTCGTGCTGGCCGACCGAGTCGGCGAAGGCGTTCACCGAGACCTGCATCCCGCCGAACACGGCGCCGACCCCGAGGATCACCCCGGCCAGCAGCCGGACGCCGGGGGAGGCCAGCGCGGAGGCGCGTCGCGCGCCGGGCCGGGGGGTGATCCGGGTGGGTGCGGTGCGGCGCTGGGCGGCGAAGGCCAGGCCGCCGACGAAGGTCAGCGCGGCCTCGACGACCAGGGCGGTGGCCGGGTTCACCGAGGTGGCGATGTTGGCGGCCAGGATCGGGCCGATGACGAAGGTGAACTCGTCCGTCACGGACTCGAAGGCGAAGGCGGTGCTCACCTTGGCCGCCGAGGAGGCGGACGCGCCCTCGGCGCCGATCGTGGCGATCCAGCGGGCCCGGACCATCGCGCCGATCTGCGGGACGCTCGCGCCGGCCGGGACGGCGGCCAGGAACAGGCTCCAGGCCGGCGCGTGGCCGAGCGCCAGTGCGATCAGCAGGCCGACCGAGGCCGCGTGCACCACGACGGTCGGGACGAGGACGGCGGCCTGCCCGTACCGGTCGGCGAGCCGTCCGGTCTGCGGGCCGATCAGGGCCTGGGCGACGGCGGCGATGGCCGTGACGGTGCCCGCGGTGCCGTAGGAGCCGTGGGTGTCCTTGACGAGGAGCAGGATGCCCATGCTGAGCATCGCGTAGGGCAGTCGCGCGATGAAGGCGGGGGACAGGAAGGTCCAGGCGCCGGGCGTGCGCAGCAGTGCGCCGTACCCGACCTTGGCCGGTGCCGCGGCGTCGGCGGTCGCGTTGTTCGGGGTGCTGTCCGCGGTGGGCGACGTGGTGTCCGCGGTGATCTCGACCGTTCGGCGGGCCGTCACGGTCGGTCCTTCCTGCTGCCTGGTAGCGCGGCAGGGCATGGGGTGGCCCCGACGGCGCCGAGAGTCGTCCTCTCGCGCGTCGACCGGGGTAGATACCGGGCCGGCCGGGCCTGATGGGCCGGGCCGGACCGCGGCCGCCGAGCGGTCGCGCCAACTCTGCTTCAGGCAGATGCTGGGGGTGGTCTTGCGGTAGTTATACGGCGTGGTCCCACCAGCATACAGTTACGCGCGTAGATGCCGCCAGACCACCCACAACGCCCCCGTCACCCCAGACCCGCTCGGCCGGCCCCGGCGCCCTCACCGCCCGTTGAGCCACCCCGCCAGCTTGCCGCCCTTGTCCACGGCCCGCAGGCGCCGCTCCGCCGCCTCGCCGACCTCGTCCGTGGTGACCACCAGCAGCTCGTCCCCGCCGCGCAGCATCGTCGCCTTGTCCGGCACGAAGGAGCTGCCGTCCCGCACGACCAGGGTGACCGCCGCCCCCTTGGGCAGCCGCAGTTCGCTGATCTCCACGCCGGACATCCGCGAGGCCGGCGAGAGCGTGACCGACAGCAGGTGTCCGTGCAGCTTCTCCAACGGCGCGGACTCGATGTCGAGGTCCTGGCCCATCGCACCCTCGCCGATCCGCAGCCGCTTGGCCATCCAGGGCAGGGTCGGCCCCTGGAGCAGGGTGAAGACGACGACCAGGATGAAGACGATGTTGAACACGTCCTCGGCCCGGTGCGCGCCGGAGACCACCGGGATGGTGGCGAGCACGATCGGCACCGCCCCGCGCAGCCCGGCCCAGCTCAGCAGCGCCTGCTCGCGGACGGGCACCTTGAACGGGGTGAGCGTGAGCACCACGGACAGCGGCCGGGCCAGGAAGACCAGCACCCCGCCGATCACCAGTGCGGGGACCACCGCGTCGCCCATGCTCTCGGGCGCGGCGAGCAGCCCGAGCAGCACGAACATGCCGATCTGCCCGATCCAGGCGAGTCCGTCGGCGAAGCCGCGGACGGCCGGTCCGTGCGGCAGCTTGGAGTTCCCGAGGATCACCGCGCTGATGTAGACGGCGAGGAAGCCGGAGCCGTGCAGCAGTGCGCCGCCGGCGTAGGCGAGCACGGTCAGGGCGACCACGGCGATCGGGTACAGGCCGGAGGAGGGCAGGGCGACGTGCTTGACCGCGAAGGCGCCGAGCCTGCCGACGGCCAGGCCGACCGCCGCGCCGATCGCCAGTTCGGCGGCGATGGTGCCGAGCAGCACGTACCAGGAGTCCAGCTCGCCGGTCGAGGCGAAGGCGACGACCAGGATGACCACGGGCGCGTCGTTGAAGCCGGACTCGGCCTCCAGCAGACCGGTGAGCCGGTGCGGCAGCGGGACCATCCGCAGCACCGAGAAGACGGCCGCCGCGTCGGTGGAGGAGACGATCGCGCCGAGCAGTAGCGAGGTGCGCCAGTCCAGGCCGACCAGCCAGTGGGCGCCGGCGGCGGTGACGAAGACGCTGACGCCGACGCCGACGGTGGCCAGCACGGTGGCCGCCGGCATCGCCGGCTTGACCTCGCGCCAGCTGGTCTTGAGGCCGCCCTCGGCCAGGATCACGACGAGGGCCGCGTAGCCGAGCACCTGGGTCAGTTCGGCGTTGTTGAAGGTGACGCCGATCCCGTTCTGGCCCAGTGCCACGCCGATCCCGAGGTAGATCAGCAGACTGGGCAGTCCTGATCGGGTCGAGAACCGGACGGCGACCACTGCGAAGAGCAGGATCACGGAGGCTTCGAGCAGGAGCTGGTTCAGGTGGGCGACGTTCACGCAGTGGCACCTCGGGCAGGCATGGGCGGGCGGGGTGTCAGGTGGTGCTGGCTGTCAGGCGGTGCTGGAAGTCGGGTGGTGCGGGGTGTCAGGTGTTGCTGGGTGTACGACCCGTTAAGAAGCCGTCAATGCTCCTCTTGCGGATCGTTACTCAGTCTAACATTTTGCCATATCTTTAGTTTCATCGCCGCCAGGTGGGCCCACCAGCCCCTTCCCGGCCGCTCGTTGACCTCCTCCGATCCCGCCCGGAGCGTCCCCCGTGCACGCCGGTCGCCGGACTCGGCCTAATGTGGTGCCCTGTCACGGCCCCCGGCCCTGGACACGCCCGCCCGCCCCGAAGTCAGGACCGCAAGGACCCAGATGCCCCGCTCGAAGAAGTTCCGGCGCGCCCGTCTGATCGTGATGATGCTGGTCGTGCTGCTGGTGGCCGGCGTCGGCTACGGCGGCTACCGCGGGGTCACCGCGGTCCGCGCCTCCTTCCCGGAGGTGGACGGCACGGTCAAGGTGGCGGGCCTGAGCGCGCCGGTCGACGTCAAGCGGGACGCCAACGGCATCCCGCAGCTGTACGCGGACACCAGCGAAGACATGTTCCGCGCCCAGGGCTACGTCCAGGCCCAGGACCGCTTCTGGGAGATGGACGTCCGGCGGCACATCACCGCGGGCCGGCTCTCCGAGATGTTCGGCGACAGCCAGGTCGACACCGACGCCTTCATCCGCACCATGGGCTGGCGGCAGGTGGCGCAGAAGGAGTACGACACCAAGCTCTCGCCGGAGGCCAAGAAGTACCTCCAGGCCTACTCGGACGGCGTGAACGCCTGGCTCCGCGAGCACCCCGGCGGGGAGAAGGCCTCGCTGGAGTACGCCCTGCTCGGCGTGGTCAACAGCGGCTACAAGCCCGAGCAGTGGAACCCGGTCGACTCGGTGGCCTGGCTCAAGGCGATGGCCTGGAACCTCTCCGGGAACCTCCAGGAGGAGATCGACCGCTCGCTGCTGGCCCAGGACTTCGGCCCGGACAAGATCGCCGAGCTGTACCCGGACTACCCGTACTCCCGCAACGGCACGATCGTGAAGACCGGCACCGTGAACGGGGACGCCTACCGTCCGGCCGACGGCTCGTCCCAGCCCGGTACCACCCCCGGCGGCGGCACCGCCCAGGGCGCGGCCACCACCAAGGCGCTGCTGCAGGGCCTCACCGACCGGATCGACGCGATGCCGCAGCTGCTCGGCCGCCCCGGCCAGGGCATCGGTTCCAACTCCTGGGTGGTCGCGGGCTCGCACACCACCACCGGAAAGCCGCTGCTGGCCAACGACCCGCACCTCGGCCCCGGCCTGCCCTCGGTCTGGTACCAGATGGGCCTGCACTGCCGGACCGCCTCGCCGGCCTGCCAGTTCGACGTCTCCGGCTTCACCTTCGCCGGCATGCCGGGCGTGGTGATCGGCCACAACAAGGACATCGCCTGGGGCTTCACCAACCTCGGCGCCGACGTCACCGACCTCTACCTGGAGAAGGTCACCGGCCCGGACACCTACCAGGTGGACGGCAAGGACGAGAAGTTCGACCTCCGCAAGGAGACCATCAAGGTCGCCGGCGGCGAGGACCGCACCATCACCGTCCGCACCACCCGGACCGGCGCCCCGCTCATCTCCGACCAGAGCACCGAGCAGCAGAACGTCGGCAAGTACGCCCCCAACGGCAGCTCCGCCCCCGACCGCGGCACCGGCGGCTACGGCGTCGCCCTGCAGTGGACGGCGCTCAGCCCGGGCAAGACCATGGACGCCGTCTTCGAGCTGGACAAGGCCCGCAACTGGGACGACTTCCGGGCCGCCGCCAAGGACTTCGCCGTCCCCGCGCAGAACCTGATCTACGCCGACGCCAAGAACATCGGCTACCAGGCCCCGGGCGTCATCCCGGTGCGCGGCAAGGGCGACGGCTCCATGCCCGCCCCGGGCTGGGACTCCTCCTACCAGTGGAAGCCGGACCCGGTCCCCTTCACCGCCCTGCCGTACAGCTTCAACCCGGCGGTCGGCTACATCGTCACCGCCAACCAGGCCGTGGTGGACCCGAGCTACAAGTACACCCTCACCAAGGACTGGGAGTACGGCACCCGGGCCAAGGAGATCACCGACCAGATCGAGGGCCTGCTCAAGAACAACGGCAAGATCTCGCCGGACGACATGCAGACCCTGCAGCTGGACAACACCAGCATCATGGCCAAGACGCTCGTCCCGCTGCTGCTCAAGCAGCAGATCGACGACCCCTACGTGCGCGAGGCCCAGGACCTGCTGAAGGACTGGAACTTCCACCAGGACGCCGACTCGGCCGCCGCCGCCTACTACAACGGCGTCTGGCGCAACCTGCTCGGCCTGGCCTTCGGCCAGAAGTTCCCGGTCGACATCCGGGCCAAGGACAGCTGCCTGCTGGTGCGCCAGCAGGACGACCCGACCAAGCCGGACAGCTCCACCAAGATCGTCACCCAGTGCGGCACCCGTGACCCCGGCAAGGCCCAGCCGGACGGCGGCGACCGGTGGACCGAGGTCGTGCGCACCCAGCTGGACAAGCCCGACAGCTCGTGGTGGACGTACATCGACTCCGACCACAAGGAGCAGAAGGGCCTGGACAACCTGCTCAAGGAGGCGATGAAGAACGCCCGGCAGGACCTGACCTCGCAGCTCGGCAAGGACATCTCCACCTGGAGCTGGGGCCGTCTGCACAAGCTGGAGCTGCGCGAGCAGACCCTCGGCACCGACGACTCCTCGATCGCCTCCGGCGTCGTCCACAAGCTGCTCAACCGCGGCCCGTACCGCCTCTCCGGCGGCTCGGCGGCGGTCGACGCGGCGGGCTGGAACGCGGCGGCGGGCTACCAGGTGGACTGGATCCCGTCGATGCGGATGGTGGTCGACCTGAACGACCTGGACTCCTCGCGCTGGGTCAACGTCGGCGGCGCCTCCGGCCACGCCTTCCACCAGAACTACAACGACCAGACCGACCTCTGGCTCAAGGGCAAGCTGCTGACCTGGGCCTACACGCCGGACGCGGTCGAGAAGGCCACCAAGCACAAGCTGGTGCTCACCACCGGCTGACGCCTGGCCCGAGCCCGAGCGGCCCCGCCCTCCTCCTGGGGAGAGCGGGGCCGCCGCCGTTCCGTCCGCCGCCGTTCCGTCCGACCGCCGTCGCGGCCGTCGCGCCCTCAGCCGAGCGCCCGCACCCCCGAGGGGGTGACCGCCAGGTCCACCGGCAGGTCGTGCGGCTCGGCCGGCACCCGCTCCAGCAGCTCGTGCTCGTACAGCAGCACCGCCAGCACCGGCCGCGCCCCGGCCCGCTCCAGCCGGGCCAGCACCCGGTCGTAGCTGCCGCCGCCGCGGCCCAGCCGCAGCCCGCCCCGGTCCACCGCCAGGCCCGGCAGCAGCACCACCGAGGCCCCCGTGACGGCCTCCGGCCCGAGCCGCGGCCCGACCGGCTCCAGCAGCCCGCGCCCGGCCGCCGCCAGGCCCCCGGGCCCCGCGTACTCGGCCCAGTCCAGGTCGTTGTCCGGCAGCAGCACCGGCAGCAGCACCCGGACGCCGCTCTCCCGCAGCGCATCCAGCAGCGGCCGCGTCCCGGGCTCCGCGCCCACCGAGACGTACGCGGCCACCGTGCTGCCGGGCGCGGCCAGCTCCCAGGCGTGTCCGGCCAGCGCGAGAGCCGCCTCCGCGCGCCCCTCGGCGGTGAGTGCGCGGCGCCGCGTCAACAGCCGTGACCTCAGGTCGCTCTTCTCGTTGTGCACCGGATCCTCCACGTCCGAAAACCGTGACGCGCAGAGCCTGACACGCGAAAGGGCGCCCCGATGTCCACCCCGTTGCTGGTCCAGGCCCTGGCCGCGCTGAGCGCCCCCGCACTGGCCGGCGCCACCGCGCTCGGCCTGCGGGTGCGCCGGGAACGGGCCGGGGCCGCCGCCGACCGGGAGCGGCTGACCGGCCGGATCGCCGAACTGGAGGAGCGCTGCGCCGAACTGGAGCGCACCGCCTCCTGCGACCCGCTCACCGGCGTCTGGAACTACCGCCACCTGCAGCTCACCCTGGACCGGGAGATCGAACGGTCCCGCCGCGCCGAGCACACCGACCAGGCCGACGGCCCGCGCCCGCTGGCCGTCCTGCTGCTGGAGATCGCCGGCTTCGACGCGGTCCTCGCCGAGCACGGCCGCGCCCGCGGCAACGCGGTACTGCGCGACCTCGCCCAGCGGCTCGCGATGGAGATCCGCCGCGCCGACACCCTGGGCCGCTACGGCGGCGAGGAGTTCCTGGTGGTGCTGCCGGACACCGGCGCCGAGGGCGCCGTGCAGGTCGCCGAGCGGCTGGTCTGGTCGGTCCGCCGGCACCTGCTGCTCGACTGGTCCTCCGGCACCCGGGCGCCCCGCCCGGCCGCGGGCAACGGCCTGACCGCCGCCGTCGGCATCGCGGTGCTCCCCGAGGACGGCACCCACGCGGCCGTCCTGCTGCGCTCCGCCGACGGGGCGCTGGCCGCCGCCAGGGCGTCCGGCGGCGACTGCTGGCGGATCGCGCCGCGCCCCGGACAGCCCGCCGCCGGGCCCCGTGAACAGCCCGGTTCCGTGCCGCAGCGGGCGCCGACTGCCGAACGTGACCGTTCGGGAAAGCCGGGTAGTCTGTCGGCCTGTACCGGAGGGGACCCCCTTCCCCAGCCGGTCGCTTCCCATACGCCTGCCACCGTGGCCGTGCCCCGGGACGTGCTGTCCTAGCCGTCCGTGCGCGCTCGGCCAGGCGAAAACGTGCCTGAGTAAGGTAAACGCATGACGACGACCACCTCCCGAATTCCGGTAACCAAGGCCGTGGTACCCGCGGCCGGACTGGGCACCCGCTTCCTCCCGGCGACCAAGGCCACCCCGAAGGAGATGCTGCCCGTCGTCGACAAGCCGGCCATCCAGTACGTCGTCGAGGAGGCCTCCGCCGCCGGCCTCTCCGACATACTGATGGTCACCGGCCGCAACAAGCGCGCGCTGGAGGACCACTTCGACCGCGCCTACGAGCTGGAGGAGCTCCTCGTCCGCAAGGGCGACGAGGACCGCCTGCGCCGGGTCCGCGAGTCCGTCGAGCTGGCCAACATGCACTACGTCCGCCAGGGCGACCCGAAGGGCCTCGGCCACGCCGTCTCCGTCGCGGAGCAGCACGTCGCCGGCCAGCCCTTCGCCGTCCTGCTCGGCGACGACCTGATCGACCCGCGCGACCCGCTGCTCTCCCGCATGATCGAGGTGCAGCAGGAACTCGGCGGCTCGGTCGTCGCCCTCATGGAGGTCGACCCCTCCCAGATCCACCTCTACGGCTGCGCGGCCGTCAAGGCCAACGGCTTCGGCGAGGACGTCTTCCAGGTGACCGACCTGGTCGAGAAGCCCGAGCCGGGCGAGGCCCCCTCCAACTACGCCGTCATCGGCCGCTACGTCCTCGACCCGCTGGTCTTCGACGTGCTGCGCGAGACCCCGCCCGGCCGCGGCGGCGAGATCCAGCTCACCGACGCCCTGCGCGAGCTGACCACCCGCGACGCCGAGGCCGGCGGCCAGGTGCACGGCGTGCTCTTCAAGGGCCGCCGCTACGACACCGGCGACCGCGCCGACTACCTGCGCGCTATCGTCCGACTGGCCGCCGAACGCGAGGACCTGGGCCCGGAGTTCCGCTCCTGGCTGCGGGAGTTCGTCGGTACCGAGCTGCAGGACTGATCTCACGACACAGAGAGCGAGCCGCCGATGACCGGGTCCACGGAGCACACCACCACCCCCGCAGCCTGCTGCGACGGGTCCGCGGACCGGGCCTCGGCGGCTCCTCGCTTCTGGACGGTCGACGAGCACCGCGCCGATGTACTGGCCGCGGTCGGCCCGCTGCCCGCGATCGAGCTCGGGCTGCTCGACGCCCAGGGCTGCCGGCTGGAGGAGGACGTGGTCGCCGCCGGCGACCTGCCGCCCTTCGACAACAGCTCGATGGACGGCTACGCGGTCCGCACCGCCGACACCCAAGGCGCCACCGACGCCTACCCCTCGGTGCTCACCGTGGTCGGCGACATCGCCGCCGGCGCGGGTGAGCTGCCCAAGGTCGGCCCCGGCCAGGCCGCCCGGATCATGACCGGCGCCCCGGTGCCGCCCGGCGCCCAGGCCGTCGCCCCGGTCGAGTGGACCGACGGCGGCACCGGCACCGGGCTCGCCGCCGCCGCGATGACCGCGCCGGTGGCGGACGAGGAGGTCCGGGTGCTGCGCCCGGTCGCCGAGGCCGCCCACATCCGCCGCCGGGGCAGCGATGTCGCGGCCGGCACCACGGTCCTGGAGGCCGGCACCCGGCTCGGCCCCACCCAGATCGGCCTGCTCGCGGCGATCGGCCGGGCCACCGTGAAGGTCCGCCCGCGCCCCCGGGTCGTGGTGCTCTCCACCGGCAGTGAGCTGGTCCAGCCCGGCGAGCCGGTCGGGCCCGGGCAGATCGCCGACTCCAACAGCTTCACCCTCACCGCGGCCGCCCAGGAGGCCGGCGCCATCGCCTACCGGGTCGGGGCCGTCCCCGACGACGCGGAGCGGCTGCGCGCCGTCCTGGAGGACCAGCTCGGCCGGGCCGACCTGATCGTCACCAGCGGCGGGGTCAGCGTCGGCGCGTACGACGTGGTCAAGGAGGTCTTCGAGTCCTACGGGGGCGTGGACTTCCGCAAGCTGAGGATGCAGCCGGGCAAGCCGCAGGGCTTCGGCCGGATCGGCGGCGCGGCCGGGGTGCCGCTGCTCGCCCTGCCGGGCAACCCGGTGAGCGCCTACATCTCCTTCGAGCTGTTCGTCCGCCCGGTGATCCGCACCATGCTGGGCGCGGCCGACGTCCACCGCCCGGTGGTGCGCGCGCTCTGCCCGTCCGCGCTGCGCTCCCCGGCGGGCCGGCGGCAGTTCCTGCGCGGCCGCTACTCGCCGGACGGCACGGTGGAGCCGGTGGGCGGCGCCGACTCCCACCTGGTCGGGGCGCTGGCCCGGGCGAACTGCCTGATCACCGTCCCCGAGGAGGTCACCGGGCTGCCCGCCGGCAGCGAGGTCGACGTGGTGCTGCTGGACTCCTGAGCGCCGACCGCCGGCGGCGGGTCAAGAGCGCCCGGAGGCGAGCGGGCGGGTGATCGGGCGGTACGGTAGCGCGGTATTCGACCTGCGCGCCCCTGGAGTTACCCGTGACGACACCGAATCCCGGCGACCGCCTCACCCACGTCGACGACCAGGGCGCCGCCCGGATGGTCGACGTCTCCGAGAAGGCCGCCACCGCGCGCACCGCCGTCGCGGCCGGGCGGGTCACGGTCTCCCCGAAGGTGGTGGAACTGCTGCGCGGCGAGGGCGTGCCCAAGGGCGACGCCCTCGCGGTGGCCCGGATCGCCGGGATCATGGGCGCCAAGCGGACGCCCGACCTGATCCCGCTCTGCCACCCGATCGCGGTCTCCGGCGTCAAGGTCGACCTCACCGTCACGGACGACGCGGTCGAGATCACCGCCACCGTGCGGACCGCCGACCGCACCGGCGTCGAGATGGAGGCGCTGACCTCGGTGACGGTCGCCGCGCTGACCGTGATCGACATGGTGAAGGCGGTCGACAAGGCCGCCGCCATCGAGTCCGTCCGGGTGCTCAGCAAGACCGGCGGCAAGAGCGGCGACTGGTTCGCGCCGGAGGTGTCCTCGTGAAGGCGGCGGTGGGGAAGGCGCTCGCCGTGACGGTGTCCAACCGGGCCTCGGCCGGGGTGTACGAGGACAAGGGCGGCCCGCTGCTGGTGGCCGGCCTGGCCGCGATGGGCTTCACCGTCGACGGCCCGCGGGTCGTCCCGGACGGCGAGCCGGTCGAGGCCGTCCTGCGCGAGGCGGTCGCGGCCGGCTACGACGTGGTGCTCACCACCGGCGGCACCGGCATCTCGCCGATGGACCTCACCCCCGAGATGACCGCCCGGGTGATCGACCGGCAGATCCCCGGCATCGCCGAGGCCGTCCGCGCGTACGGCCGCGACAAGGTGGCGACCGCGGCGCTCTCCCGCGGGCTCTCCGGGCTCGCCGGACGTACCCTGATCGTCAACCTGCCGGGCTCGACCGGCGGCGTCAAGGACGGCCTGGCCGTCCTGGAGCCGCTGCTGGCCCACGCCGTCGACCAGCTCGGCGGCGGGGACCACCCCCGGCCCGACGCACGAGCTTCCGGGGCTCCGGCATCTAGGAGTGGGCACTGAACGCCGGCTGGCCGGTAGAGCTCCACGAGGGGGAGGTCGTGCTGCGCCCGATCCGGGCCCGCGACCAGCGCGAGTGGCAGGAGGTGAGCCGCCGCAACCGGGACTGGCTGCGGCGTTGGGAGGCCACCGTGCCGCCCGGCCCGGCGGGCCAGGCCGCCGGGCCCCGTCCGACCTACCGGCAGATGGTCCGGTTCCTGCGCGGCGAGGCCTCGGCCGGCCGGATGCTGCCCTTCGTGGTGCTCCACAAGGGCCAGCTGGTCGGCCAGTTGACCGTCGGCGGGATCACCTGGGGCTCGATGTGCTCGGCCAACGTCGGCTACTGGATCGACGAGGCGGTGGCCGGCCGGGGCATCATGCCGACGGCTGTGGCGCTTTCGGTGGACTACTGCTTCCGCACCCTCGGGCTGCACCGGATCGAGGTCTGCATCCGCCCGGAGAACGGCCCGAGTCGACGGGTGGTGGAAAAGCTCGGGTTCCGCGCGGAGGGAATGCGCCCGCGCTATCTCCACATCGACGGCGACTGGCGGGACCACCTGGTCTACGCCCTGACTGCCGAGGAGGTTCCGGAGGGGATGCTGGAGCGCTGGCGGGCGCTCAGTTCGGGCCGTGAGCCGCGTAATTGAATATTTGTTCGAAATAAATATCGATATGGCATCGGCGCGGTGGCGGACCGTCACAAACACCGGCAAAATAGTCGGAGAATCAGCTTGATCACACGACACGCCGCGCCAAATTGCTGCCAGGCCTTCCCCGGCGCCCGTACGGTGTGAATCGTGAGCAGTAGCGGCCTTATCTACGCCGTCATCGTAGGGGCCTGGGCCGCCTATCTGGTGCCCATGTGGCTCCGCAGGCAGGACGAACTCAACGAGGCGCGCCCGACGGAACGCTTCAGCACCGCCATCCGCCTGCTGGCCGGGCGTTCGGCGCTGGAGCGACGGGCAGCCCGGGCCCTGGGTGACGAACCGCGTGACGACGAGCACAGCGACGACGGTCCTCCCGAGCGGGACGGGGCCGCCTCCGGCGACCCCGCGGCGCGGGAGCCCGAACCCCCGGCGGAGCGTCCGGCCGAACGGCCGGCCCCCGTACGGCAGGGCGGTCCCGAGCGCCGGGCGCGGCTGCTGGCCCGTCGGCGCCGGATGGTCACCGTCCTCTTCCTGGCCTTCGCGCTCGGCGCGGTGGTCGCCGCGGTGGCGGGCCTCGCCTTCCTCTGGGTCCCGGCCGTCCCGGCGCTCCTCCTCACCTTCTACATCGGCCACCTGCGCAAGCTGGAGCGCCAGCGGTACGAGGTGAAGCTGGACCGCGACCGGGCCGCCCAGGCGGCCGAGCGGCTGCGCCAGCGCGAGCGGCAGCGCTTCGAGGCGCCGGCGGACGACCGGCCGACGGTCGAGGCGCCCGCCCCGGCCGAGCCGGCCCCGGCCGCGCCCGCCGGGCACCGCCCCGGCCGGCGCCCGCACCTGCGGCTGGCCGCCGACCCGGAACAGCCCACCGTCGCGGTGCCCTCGGCCTCCGCGGTGGCCGAGGCGACCGAGCACGAGGAGTGGGTCGACGGCATGCGCGAGCGCGGCGCGGCCGGCCCCGACTCCTGGGAGCCGGTGCCCGTCCCGCTGCCGACCTACGTCACCGCGCCGGTCGCCCCCCGGGTGTCCCGCGGCCTGGACCTGTCGGCCCCCGGCACCTGGACCGCCGGCCGGCCCACCGAGTCCCGCGCCACCCCGCTGTTCGACCAGTACGCCGAAGCCCCGGCTCCGGAGTCCCGCCCCCGCGCGGCCAACGAATGACCGCCGTGACCACCCCGACCAGGGGGTGGTCACGGACCCCCTCCGAAAGGTGCTAGAGTTTCTTCTCGTTGGGGCTGTGGCGCAGTCCGGTAGCGCACCTCGTTCGCATCGAGGGGGTCAGGGGTTCGAATCCCCTCAGCTCCACCCAACGGACCGGTTCTGACCGGTACGGCGAAATCCCGCCGGGAGTCAACTCCCGGCGGGATTTCGCGTTTTGTGCTTCCCGGGCGTCGAGTGCCCGGTCGTGGCGGAGGTCACAGCGCCCTCAGGTGGGCGGAATTCGTTGCGTTTTGGGGCTCAGGGGGGTCGGTTATGGTGGTTGGGCCCAGACGGTGACGAGGGAACGATCTGGTCTATCTCAACGGGGTGCCATCGCGGTGCGCGAGTTCGGTCTGAAACGGTGGGGGCGGCAGGCGGACCCGGAGGGGCCCGGTGGCGGCCCGGCAGGCGGAAGACCGAATTCCTGGACCATCGCGGCGGCTTGCGTCGCGGCGGTGTCGGTGGCGGCCTTCGTCCTCCAGCGGCACCTGCACGGGGCGAACATGGTCGACATGCTCGTCTACCGGGCGGAGGGCCAGGCCGTCGTCAACGGTGACGACCTGTACGCGATGCGGCTGCCCGGCTGGGACCTTCCGGCCACCTACCCGCCGTTCGCCGCGATGCTGTTCGTGCCGAGCACCTGGTTCGACGTGAGCCCGCTGCGGGTCCTGGTGACGCTCGGCAACTACGCGCTGCTCGGCCTGGCCGTGCACCTGTCGCTCAAGCTGGCCGGCTGGCCCGCCCGGCGGTACCGGACGGCCGCCACCGTGCTCGCCACCGGCCTCGCGGTCTGGCTGGAGCCGGTGTACACCACCTTCCAGTACGGCCAGGTCAACCTCGGCATCCTCTGCCTGGTGCTGTGGGACCTCACCCGCCCCGACCGCAGCCGGTTCAAGGGCGTGGGCATCGGCCTGGCCACCGCGATCAAGATCACCCCGGGCCTGTTCACCGTCTACCTCTTCCTGACCGGCCGGATCCGGGCCGCGCTCGTCTCCATCGGCACCTTCCTGGCGGCCGGACTGATCGGCTGGATCGTGCTGCCGGACGCCACGTTCGGGTTCTGGACCAAGTACCTGTGGGACCCGAGCCGGGTCGGTGTCACCGTGCTGGTCGACAACCAGTCGCTGCGCGGGGCCGTCTGCCGGCTGCTCGACGTCAACGACCCCGGCCTGGTCGGGCTGACCGCCTCCGCGCTGGTCGCCACGCTCGGCCTCGGAGTGGCCGTGCTCGCCGGGCGCTCCGCCCGGGTGCTGCGCCGGGCCGACGCCTGGGGCGGCGTCTGCGCCGCCCTCACCGCGCTGCTGGTCTCGCCGATCAGCTGGACCCACCACTGGGTCTGGTGCATCCCGCTGATCGCCCTGCTGGCCGCGGAGGCCAGGACCACCGGGCGCCGGGTGCTGCTCGGCGTGACCTCGACGGTGTTCCTCTCCCACGTCATGTGGGCCGTGCCGCACCGCTGGGGCCGCGGCGTCGACTGGTTCTGGCAGCTGCCCGGCTCGATCTACCCGCCGATGGCCGTCGCCGTCCTGGTCGTGATCGGCCTGCGGCTGTACCGGGCCCGGCGGCAGGCCGTGGCCGCCTCGGCCGGCGCCTGGGCGCTGCTCGGCGCCAAGCTCGACCACGACCACGACCACGACCACGACGACCGCGACCGCGACCCCGCCCTGAGCAACCGGACCTGACGGACCGGACCTGACGGACCAGAGACGGACCAGAGCCGACGTGACCACCCAGACCGCGATCCCGCCGACGACCCGGGCCGCCGTACCCGCCGCCGCCCGCAGGGCCGCGGCCGTCCTGGGCACGCCCGCGCGGCGCACCGTGCTGCTCAGCCTGCTGTGCTTCGCGGTGATGTGCGCCATCGGCATGCAGGGCTGGGCCTCCGTCTCGCTCGGCGGCTTCGACCTCGGCATCTTCGACCAGGGCGTGCGCGGCTACGCCCACTTCGGCCTGCCGGTCTCGACGCTGAAGTACTACCACCACGAGTTCCCGCCCGGGTTCTCGCTGCTCGGCGACCACTTCTCCCCGGTCCTGGCGCTGCTCGCGCCGCTGTACTGGATCTGGGACGACCCGCGCTCGCTGATCATCGGACAGGCGCTGCTGTTCGCGCTCGGGGTGCCGCTGATCCGCCGGATCGCCGCCCACTCCTTCGCCGCCGCGAAACCGCGCACCGCCCGCCGGGCCGCCGACCTGGCCGGGCTGGTCTACGCGCTCGGCTGGCCGCTGCTGGTCGCCTCCCGGGTCGGGTTCCACGAGGTCGCCTTCGCCGTCCCGCTGACCCTGCTGATGCTGGAGCGCGGCCTGGCCCGCCGCTACGGCACGGTGGTGCTGGCCGCGGTGCTGCTGTGCTGCACCAAGGAGGACCTCGGCCTGCTGGTCGGCGCGTACGGCCTGGTGCTGCTGCTGCGCACCCGCCGCGGCGCGGACCGGGCCGGCGACCGCGCCGGGCGCTCCACCGGGCTGGGCCTGCTGCTGGGCGGCCCGGTCGCCTCGGTGGTGGCGATCAAGTGGCTGATCCCGGCGATGGGCGGCGAGCCGGGCTACTACTGGAACTACAAGGCGCTCGGCGACGACGGCGGCCAGGCGCTCACCAACCTGCTGCACAACCCGTTCCTGCTGGTGCAGACCGCCTTCGACCAGCCGTTGAAGCCGCTGCTGCTGCTCTGGCTGTTCGGCACCCTGTTCCTGCTGCCGCTGCGCTCGGCCACCGTGCTGTGCATGGTGCCGCTGCTGGCCGAGCGGATCCTCTCCAGCAACCCCAACCACTGGTCGATCGCCCGGCACTACGACTCGATGCTCTGGCCGGTCCTGCTGACCGCCGCCGTCGAGGTGCTGGGGCGGTTGAGCAGCACCGGGCGGCCCGAACGGACCCGGCGCCGGGCCCGGCTGCTGGGCCTGGGCACGGTCGGGGTGGCGCTGGTGGCGGCGGTGCCGATCGGGCTGCTGCAGCTGGCGGTCCCGTCCTCCTGGGAGCCCCGGGCGAGCGAGGCCGCGCTGGTCCGGGCGGCGGCGCTGATCCCGGACGGCGCCTCGGTGGAGGCGGACAACCAGATCGCGCCCCGGCTGACCGCCAGGACGGACGTGGTGCTGGTGGACGGGACGCCGCGCGGACGCGAGTACGTGCTGACCCGCTCCGACAAGCGGTCCTTCCCGTTCAAGACGGACAAGGAGCAGGCCGACCGGATCCAGCTGCTGCTGGCGCACGGCTACCGGCAGGTCTGGGCCGAGGACGGGGTGGTGCTGCTGCACCGGGAGGGCGACCAGCCGATCCCGGGCGAGCACGTGCCGGGGCCGGGCAGCAAGCCGGTCCAGGACGAGGTGCCCTCCGACGTGGGGCACAACCTGTTCAAGGGCTGAGCCGCCCCCGGCCCGCCCGGACGATGACCACCGGGCAGGCCGCGTGGTGCAGGCAGTACTGGGCGACGGTGCCCAGCGGGGCGTCCGGCGGGCTCCCCCGGCCGCGGTTGCCGAGGACGAGCAGGGCGGCGCCGTCGGCGGCGGCGACCAGGGCGGGGCCGGGCGGCCCGGCCCTCAGCCGGCGGCCCAGCGGGAGCGCGCAGCCCGCCGCCGCCTCGTCGAGGATCTCGGCGGCGCGGCGCTCCGGCTCGAAGCCGTCCAGGGCGGGCGGGACGAGGCCGTGCTCGCCGAAGAGGCAGGGGAAGTCCCAGACCGCCACCGCCTCCAGCGGGGCGCCGGTGCGGCCGGCCAGTCCGGCCGCCCAGCGGACGGCGGCGCGGGCGGGGGCGGAGCCGTCCACGCCGACCACGATCCGGCCGGGCTGCATGGTTCGAGGGTAGGCGCGGCGGCGTCCCCCGCGCCCGCCGCGAGGAACCGGTCGGGCGCGGACACGCCGGAGGGCCGGCCGGAAGGTGTCCGGCCGGCCCTCGGGCCTGTCGTGCGGGTGGACGTCAGGGGCGCTCGGCGTAGGAGCCGTGCTGGTGGTGCGAGCCCTGGGGCGGGACGGGGCCGTGGTGGCCGGGGCGGTGACCGCGCGGGTGGCGGGTCAGGTGGTAGCCGAGGACGCCGGCCAGGGCCGCCAGGAAACCGCCGCCGATGGTCCAGTACCAGCGGCTGTTCCAGCCGGAGAACCAGCCGGTGTACCAGTGCTCCTGGGCCGCGACCGGGGCCGCGGCCTTGGCCGTGGTCGCGCCGCCGCCGACCGGCGGGACCAGCGGGGCCTTGAGCTCGCCGCCCTCGGGCTGGGCGTTGTCGGCGTTGCCCTTGGCGGTGACGTGCAGCTGGGTCGTGGCGGCCAGGCCCAGGTCGGACTGCGGGGCGTCGGTGACCGAGAGCCGGACGTAGTAGGTGCCGGGCAGCGGGTCGCCGGACCACGGCTCGGCCCAGGTGCGGACCTCGCGCAGGGTGCAGTTCAGGGTCAGCGAGGCGGTGTTCTGGTCGCCGGTGGCGTTCTGGGTGCCGGCCGTGCAGGCCTGGCGGCGGCGCAGCCCGTCGAAGACCTCGACGGTCCAGGTCTGCGGGCCGTGCCGGTCGGCGGCCGGGGCGAGGTTGACGGTCAGGCCGACCGTCGGGGTCTGGCCCTCGGAGGCGCCGAAGGCCCAGTACAGGTAGTCACCGGTGGAGACGGCCACGTCGGCGTCCTGGCCGGGGGAGAGGTTGACCGCGGTCAGGAAGGAGGTGCCGGCCTTGGTGGCCGGGGCCGGGGTGCCGCTCGCGGTCGCCGTCGGGGACGGCGCGGCGGCGGAGGCGGCCGGGGCGCCCAGCGCGAGCGCGGGCAGCAGGGCGAGGGCGGCGAGGGCGCCGCGGATCGTGGTGCGCATGGTCAGTTCTCCCGCCAGACGGCGATCCGCCAGCGTGCGATCCAGCCCGAGACCAGGCCGAAGGCCAGGCCGGCCAGGGTGAGGGTGAGCAGCAGGATCCAGCCGCGGCCGAGGCCCATGGCGGCGCCCTCGGGGGCGGGCGAGGCTGCGGCGAGGTCCACGGTCAGTTCCAGCGGCATGCCGGGGTCGACGTGGACGCCGGCCTGCGGGGCCAGCGAGTTGCTGACCACCAGGCAGACGGTGGTGTCCGGCTTGTCCTTGGCCGTGGCGGTCGGGCTTGCGGTGACGTAGCCCTTGGAGTCGTCGGTGGACCAGCGCAGGCCGGTGGAGATGAGGTCGGTGCGGGCGCTGCCCGCGTCGGTGCCGCGGACCAGCTCCTGGCCGGTGGCGCTGGTGGCCTGGAGCAGGACGCCGTAGTCCCGGGCCACGGCGCGGTCGAGCCCCACGCTGACCGAGGCGCGCAGCTCCTGGCCGGACTTGACCGGGACCTTGTAGACGCGGTGCTCGGAGAACTTCTCCCGGTCGCTGTAGACGCCGGGGGTGAGCACCGGGGCGCTCTCGCACTTGTCGGTGCCGGCGGTCTTGACCGGGTTGACGGTGTAGGTGTCGTCGTTGCGGTCGATCAGCTGCTTCACCTTGTCGGTGAGCTGCTGGCCGGTGCGGACGTCGGTGTAGGTGCCGCCGGTCGCGTTGGCGATGCAGAGCAGCTGCTGGCGGGTCTTGTCGTCGTGGGCCAGGCCGAGGGTGTCGACCACCAGGTGGATGCCCTGGGCGGCGAGTTCGCGGGCCACGTCGCACGGGTCCGGCGGGGCGCAGTCGTCCTCGCCGTCGGTGATCAGGACGATCCGGCGGGTGGCGTCGCCCTTGCCGAGGTCCTGGGCCGCGCCGCGCAGGGCCAGGCCGATCGGGGTCCAGCCGGTGGGGCGCAGGGTGGCGACCGCGGTCTTGGCCTCGACCTTGTTGGTCTTTCCGACCGGGAAGAGCTGCTTGGTGTCCTGGCAGCCGACCGTCTTGTCGTTGCCGGGGTAGGTGGCGCCGAGGGTGCGGATGCCGAACTCGGCTTCCGCGGGCAGGGCGTCGATCACCTCGTTCAGCGAGTTCTGGGCCACCGAGATGCGGCTCTTGCCCTGGATGTCGGCGGTGTTCATGGAGCCGCTGACGTCCAGGATCAGGTCGACCTTGGGGGCCTCCTTCGGTACGGGGGAGGCGCCGGCTGATGGTTCGTCGGCGTGGGCGGGCAGGCCGAGGAGCAGCGAGGCGCCCGTTATCGCCAGGGCGGCCAGCAGGCTGCCGAGCCTGGTCTTCGGTCGTCGTCCGGTATTCACCCGGCCGATCCTAGGGATCATCAGTTCGTCAAGGCCAAACGGGACCGGACGGTGTACCCGCCCGCCTCGGGTGAACTCCGTTGCGGGGCAGGGGGATTGCCGGAGCGCGGTCCTCACGGTGGCCTTACCCGCGCCGGATAGCCTTCGGGGGATCGGAGGGAGGCGGGGGCGGATGGAGCTGACCGCGGTCGGCAAGCGGTACGGGCGGGGCGGCCGGTGGATCCTGCGGGACGTCGGACTGGCCGTCGGGCCGGGGGAGTTGGTGCGGATCGCCGGGGCCAACGGGAGCGGCAAGTCGACCCTGCTGCGGCTGGTGGCCGGGATCGAGCGGCCGAGCACCGGCCGGGTGGTGCGGCCCGGGGCGGCGGCGTACGTGCCGGAGCGCTTCCCGCCGGCACTGCCGTTCGACGCCGCCTCGTACCTGCTGCGGGTGGGCCGGGTGCACGGGCTGTCGGCCGAGGCGGCCCGGCGGCGGTCCGGGGAGTGGCTGGAGCGGTTCGGCGTCGCGGACCGGGCGGGCACCCCGTTGAGCCGGTTGTCCAAGGGCGCCTGTCAGAAGGTGGCGGTGGTGCAGGCGCTGATCGCCGAGGCCCCGCTGCTGCTGCTGGACGAGGCCTGGACCGGGCTGGACCCGGGGGCCCGGGCGGTGCTGGACGACGCGGCCGCCGAGCGGGCGGCGGCGGGCGGCACGGTGCTGTTCGTGGACCACGACCCGGCCCGGCTGGCCGGGCGGACCAGCGCCGCCTACCGGGTCGGTGCGGACGGCGGGCTGCGGCCGGAGGCCGGGGAGACGCCGGCGGTCGACGGGGGCGGGCCGGTGGTGGAGGTCGAGGTGGACCTTCCGGACGGCGCCCCGCTGCCGGAGCGGCTGCCCGGCGCGCCGGCGGTGGCCGCGCTGGGCGGGACGGCGGTGCGGCTGACGGTGCCGGCCGGGCACTCGGACGCCCTGCTGCGCGGCCTGCTGCTGAGCCGCCCGGCGCTGCGGGTGCTGGCGGTGCGTCGACGGGAGGAGGAGCGGTGAGGCAGGTCGGGGCGCTGACCCGGTACCACCTGGAGCTGCTGGTGCGCTCGCACGCCTGGCTGCCGCCGTTCCTGACGTTCGCGCTGCTGCTGGTGATCGGGGTGGCGCCGGGCGACCCGCTGCTGGGCGGGCTGGGTTTCGGCGCGGGGGCGCTGGTGCCGGTGAGCGCCTGGTACGTGCGCGGCGCGCTGCAGGCCGAGCCGCCGGCCTCGCGGGCCTGCCTGGTCGCGGTGGCGGGCCCGGCGCGGGTGCACCTGGGCGCGCTGCTGGCGGCGCTGGCGGTGTCCGGGCTGCTGGCGGCGGGCGAGGTGGCGTTGGTGTGGTGGACCCACGGGCCGGTGGCCGCTCCGGGGGCGCCGCGGCAACCGGGGGCCGGGGAGGCGCTGCAGGCGGGGGTGCTCGCCGCGGTGGTCTCGGTGCTGCTGGGGACGCTGGCCGGGGTGCTGGCCAACCGTCCGGTGCTGGTCCGCTCGCCGTACGGGATCCTGGCGGCGCTGGGCCTGGCCGCGGCGGTGCTGGTGGTGCCGGGCTCGCCGGCCAACGCGGCGGTGCGCGGGCTGGTGCTGGCGGACCGGACCGGGGAGGTCGCCGTGAACTGGGGCGAACTGCCCTGGGCCGTCGTCCTGTTGGCCGCGGTCGGGGTTGGGGCGGCGGCGCTGGCCGGGCGGCGGCCGCGGTGACGCGCGACGGTCGCGATCACGACATCAGCGGACACACCGCAGCGAAGAGCCGATACATACGGATAGCGCTCGTTAGGGTGACGAACCGGGGCACGGGCGTCCGGACCCGGTCAGCCCCTTCGACTCCCGCCTCCCCCAGGACGGTCCGTGGCGACACCCTCCGCCGTGACGAGATCCGCCGCCCGGCCGGACCGGCCGGTGCCGACCCGGCGCACCACCGAGCTGGTGCTGGTACTGGCGGCCGTCCTGACCGCCGTGTTCGGCTACGTCGAGGTCGGCGTGGACCTCGACGGCGCGGCGCCGGCCGACGCCGCCCAGTACGGGGCCGCGCTCGGCGTGCTCGCCCTGGCGGCGCACGGCGTGGTCCGGTGGCGGGCCCGGTACGCGGACCCGCTGCTGCTGCCGATCGCGGTGCTGCTCAACGGGATCGGACTGGTGGTGATCTACCGCCTGGACCGGGCCACCACGGGCCGCGAGGCCGCCCCCACCCAGCTGCTCTGGTCGGCCCTGGGGGTGGGGCTGTTCACCGCGGTGCTGCTGCTGGTGGGCGACCACCGGCGGTTGCGCCGCTACGCCTACGTCGGGGTGCTGCTGGCGCTGGTCCTGCTGGTGGTGCCGATCTTCTTCCCGCCGGTGTACGGCTCCCGGATCTGGATCGTGGTCGGGCCGCTCTCCTTCCAGCCGGGGGAGTTCGCCAAGATCCTGCTGGCGGTGTTCTTCGCCGCCTACCTGGCGGTGCACCGGGACGCGCTGGCGCTCACCGGCCGCCGGGTCTGGCGCTGGCAGCTGCCGCGCGGGCGGGTGCTCGGGCCGGTGCTGCTGATCTGGGCGGCGTTCGTCGGGGTGCTGGTGCTGGAGACCGACCTCGGGACGGCCCTGCTGTACTTCGGCCTGTTCGTGGTGATGCTCTACGTGGCCACCGCCCGCACCGGCTGGATCGCGATCGGCCTGGGCCTGGCGGCGGTCGGCGCGGTGGCGGTGGGCTGGCTCTCGCCGCACGTGCACAGCCGGGTGGTGGACTGGCTGGACCCGCTGGGCTCGATCACGGCGGGCCGGGGCGCCAACCAGATCGCCCAGTCGCTGTTCGCCTTCGCCTGGGGCGGCGAGCTGGGCACCGGGCTGGGCAACGGGCACTCGGTGCTGATCGGCTTCGCCGCCAAGTCGGACTTCATCCTCGCGACCGTCGGCGAGGAGCTCGGCCTGACCGGGCTGGTCGCGGTGCTGCTGCTGTACGCGGTGCTGGTCTCGCGCGGCTTCCGGACCGGCATCGCGCTGCGCGACCCGTTCGGCCGGCTGCTGGCGATCGGGCTGGCCGCGATCGTCGGCCTCCAGGTGTTCGTGGTGGCGGGCGGGGTGCTGGCGCTGATTCCGCTGACCGGGATGACGATGCCGTTCATCGCCCAGGGCGGTTCCTCCGTCGTCACCAACTGGATCATCGTGGCGCTGCTGGTGCGGATGAGCGACGACGCCCGGCGGCCGGTGCCCGTGCTCGCACCGGTGACCGTGCCCGGGCCGGAGGTGCCGTGATGGTGGCGCTCCGGCCGCGGGGCAACGGCCCGCAGGGGCTGCCCGGGATCTCGGTGACCGGGCGCCGGGCGGCCACCTTCTGCCTGCTGCTGGTCGGGGCACTGTGCGTGCAGGCCACCCGGGTGCAGGTCTTCGAGGCCCGGGACCTCGACCGCAACAGCGCCAACCAGCGGCTCACCGTCGAGCGGTACGCCCAGCCGCGCGGGGACCTCATGGTCGGCGGCCGTCCGGTGACCGGCTCCCGCCCCACCGGCGGCCGGTATGCCTACAAGCGCAGCTACACCGACGGCCCGACCTACGCCGCGGTCACCGGCTTCGCCTCCCAGGCGTACGGCAACAGCCAGCTGGAGGGCACCGAGGACGACCTGCTGACCGGTACCGACGGGCGGCTGACCGGCTGGTCGCTCCGGGACGCGATCACCCGCCGGCGCAACCCCGGCGGGGACGTGTACACCACGATCTCCCCGGCGGCCCAGCAGGCCGCGATGCGCGGGCTGGGCGGCCGGAAGGGCGCGGTCGCCGCGATCGAACCGGCCACCGGGCGGATCCTGGCGCTGGCCAGCGCCCCCTCCTACGACCCGGGCGGCTTCGCCGGCTCGGCCGCCGCCGACCAGAAGGCCTGGAACCGGCTGCAGGCCGACGCCGACCAGCCGATGCTCAACCGGGCGCTGCGCCAGACCTACCCGCCGGGCTCGACCTTCAAGGTGGTCACCGCCGCCGCGGCGCTGGCGTCCGGGGCGGTCACCGACCCGGACGCGCCGACCGGGGCGCCCTTCCCGTACGTGCTGCCGGGGACGACCACGCCGCTGGTCGACGACAGCGCGGCCTGCGACCGGCCGGGGCTCTCGCTGGACGCGGCGATGACCGCCGGCTGCAACAGCGTGCTGGGCTACCTCGGGGAGCGGACCGGACTGTCGAAGCTGGTGGCGACGGCCGAGGGCTTCGGCTTCAACGACCCGAGGCTGGACCTGCCGGTGCGCCCGGCCCGGTCCAACGTGGCTACCTCGATGGACCCGTCCCAGCTGGCGCTCGCCTCGATCGGGCAGTTCGACACCGCGGCCACCCCGCTGGTGATGGCGATGGTCGCGGCGGGGGTGGCCAACGACGGGACGGTGATGCGGCCGCAGCTGGTGGACCGGCTGACCAGGGGCGACGGTACCGAGGTCGAGGTGATGAAGCCGGCCGTGTACCGGCGGGCGCTGACCCCGGCGGTGGCCGGGCAGGTGCGCAAGCTGATGACGGACGTGGTGGAGAACGGCACCGGCGGCAACGCCCGGATCCCCGGGGCGGTGGTCGGCGGCAAGACCGGGACGGCCCAGCACGGGGTGGACAACAGCGGGACGCCGTACGCCTGGTTCATCTCCTGGGCCAATCCGGCCGGCTCGGACGCGGTGCCACCGGTCGCGGTGGCCGTGGTGGTCGCGGACAGTGACGCCACGGACGTCACCGGTGGCGCGCTGGCCGCTCCGATCGCCCGTGCGGTGATGCGGGCGGTGCTCGGCGGCTGACCCGGGCAGGGTCGCTGACCTGGTGTTCTATCCGATGCCCGGAAGAACCGCCGCGTGCGAAGTGTCCGGTTTGTGAGCTCTGATGCGCCGATTCGTACAATGCGCTGATCGGTATTGTTTGTTTGCGACACTGGTGTCTTTGCCGGGTACTGTCCCATGTTTGTTCGGTTGGTCCCCGAAGGCACCCCCCCGTGCACGCAGGGTGACCGGCCACCAGGACACCCTCCCCCGCCCAGAAGGACCGCAGTTTTGGCCAGCAACACCCTCGGTGCGCGTCTGCTGCGCCGCAAGCCCGTCTCGACCCTGATCGCGGAGAGCGAGGGCCGCGACCTTCCGGCCGGCGCACCCGGAGAGGGCGGCCGCTCCGGCATCCACCTGCGCCGCTCGATCGGCCTCTGGCAGCTGTCCGCGATCGGCATCGGCGCCACCATCGGCACCGGCATCTTCTTCGTCCTGGGCAGTGCGGTGCCGCAGGCCGGGCCGGCCGTGATCCTGTCCTTCGTGATCGCCGCGGTCACCGCCGGGCTCACCGCGCTCTGCTACGCCGAGATGGCCTCCGCGATCCCGGTCTCCGGCTCCTCGTACTCCTACGCCTACGCCACCCTCGGCGAAGGCGTCGCCTTCGGCGTCGGCATCTGCCTGCTGCTGGAGTACGGCGTCTCCGCCTCCGCGATCGCGGTCAGCTGGGCCGAGTACCTGAACAAGTTCCTCGACCTGGCCTTCGGGTTCAAGATCCCCCAGCAGCTGTCCGGCGCGCCCGACAGCACCCACTGGTTCAACCTGCCGGCGCTGCTGCTGGTCGCGATGATCTGCTTCCTGCTGATCCGCGGCGTCAGCGAGTCGGTGAAGGTCAACGCGGCCATGGTCGGGATCAAGATCCTCATCCTGCTGCTGTTCGTCGGCGTCGCCCTGACCGGCTTCCACTCCGGCAACCTGACCCCGTTCATGCCGCTCGGCATCGGCGGCGTGCAGATGGCCGCCTCCAGCATCTTCTTCTCCTTCATCGGCCTGGACGCCGTGTCCACCGCCGGCGAGGAGGTCAAGAACCCGCGCCGCACCATGCCGATGGCGATCATCGTCTCGCTGGTCGTGGTGACCCTGCTGTACGTCCTGGTCGCGCTGGCCGGCATCGGCGCCCAGCCGTGGACCGGCTTCAAGGACCAGGAGGCCGGACTCGCCCAGATCATGCAGGACATCACCGGCCAGAGCTGGCCCGCGATGATCTTCGCGGTCGGCGCGATCATCTCGATCTTCAGCGTCACCCTCGTGGTGATCTACGGCCAGACCCGCATCCTGTACTCGATGGGCCGCGACGGCATGCTGCCCAAGCGCTTCGCCGAGCTCTCCCCGCGCACCGGCACCCCGGTCTGGAACACCCTGGTGGTCGGAATCGGCGTGGGCGCGCTGGCCGCGTTCGTCCCGCTGGAGGTGCTGGCCGACATCACCAGCCTCGGCACCCTGATCGCCTTCTCGGTGGTCTCGATCGGTGTGATCGTCCTGCGCCGCACCCAGCCCGACCTGCCGCGCGGCTTCAAGGTCCCCGGCTACCCGGTCGTCCCGCTGGTCAGCGTCGGCTTCTGCGTCTACCTGATCACCGGCCTGCACGCCGACACCTTCCGGGCCGGCGCGATCGCCCTGGTCGTGGCGGTGGCCGTCTACTTCGGGTACAGCATCAAGCACTCCCGGCTGGAGCGCGCCGAGCGCCAGAGCGTCCCGGCCGGCACCGAGGCCGGCTGACCGGGGCGTCGGCCGCCGGGCCGTTATCCAATCGTGAAGGGCCGCCGCGTGGTACGACACCCGGCGGCCCTACGCGCGTAGCGTCCCGATCGGCAGCCGAGGCAGTGGCGACAGGGCCCGGTTCGCCGCCATAACCTTCCACCATGGTGAGCACCCGCACGCCCGGCTTCTCCCGCCCGCGCGGCCGCGTCACCGGCCGCGCCAGAACGCCGGCCCAGTCCATCGGAGCCGACCTGCCGGCCAGATCCGGACGGTCCTCGGCCGGCTCCTCGGCCCGGCCGTTCCCCCGTCAGCGTGGTGAGAGCACCTTTCCACCCACGCCCGATCGGTGGAATCCCGCCCGGATCGCCTCGCTGCGCTGGGTGCAGCTGCTCGGCTGCCTGATCGCGGCCGGCTGGGCTGCGGCCTTCCCGCTCGTCTCCGACCTGGCCAACCAGCGGCTGTGGGGCCTCGTCGCCGCCCCCGCCTACGTCGTGGCCGGTCTCCTCTGCCTCACCCTGCCGCGCCGCTTCGCGGCCGAGGCCGCCGCCGTGGTCGCCCTGCTCGGGGCCGTGCTGGCGCCGCTCGGGCTGCTCGCGGTGACCGGCCGCCACCAGTCCGAGGTGATGGTGGTCGAACGCTCGGCCCACCTGATGCTCACCACCGGCGACGTCTACCTCCCGCACCCCGTGGTGGTCACCGACTACAACCCCTACCTGCCGGCGATGTCCCTGTTCGGGCTGCCGCGCCAGCTGCTCGGCAGCTCCACGGCCTTCGCCCGGGTCGCGGGGGACGCCCGGATCTGGTTCGCCCTCACCTTCGTCGTCTGCCTGCTGGCCGCCTGGCGCCTGCTCCGGCCCGACCGCCCCGGCACCGTCGGCCAGCGGGCGCCGCTGCTGCCGCTGGCCGTGCTCACCGCCTCGCCGCTGATAGCGCTCGCCCTGGTGGTCGGCGGCGTCGACCTGCCGCTGATCGGGGTCTGCTGTCTGGCCATGGCGCTCGCCGAGCGGGACCGCACCGTCGCCGCCGGGCTGGTGCTCGCCCTCGCCTGCAGCCTCAAGTGGACCGCCTGGCCGGCCCTGCCGGTGGCCGTCCTGCTGCTGTGGCGGCTGTACGGGCGCCGGCCCGCCGCCCGCACCGCGCTGATCGGGGTCGGGGTGAGCGCGGCGGTGCTGCTGCCGTCCGTACTGACCCAGCCGGAGGCGCTGCGCGACCAGGTGGTGCGCTTCCCGCTCGGGATGACCGCGATCCGCACCCCCGCGGGCAGCCCGCTGCCGGGCAAGGTGCTGGCCGGCTTCGGGCCGACCGGGCACACCGTCTCGCTGGCGCTGATGACCCTCGCCCTGATCGGGGTGGCGATCTGGCTGGTGGCCCGGCCGCCGGTCTCCGCGATCGCCGCCGCCGACCTGCTGGCGGCCGGGCTCGCGATCGCCTTCATGCTCGCCCCGGCCGGGCGCTTCGGGTACCTGGCGCTGCCCGCCGTGCTGGTGATCTGGCCCCGGCTGGCGGCCAGGAGCTGGAGCAGCCGGCGCCCGGCGACGCCCTGGCCCGCCCCGGGCGCGCCGGAGCCCGCCCTGCCGCGGGGCTGACCGGGCCCGGACGCACGGGAGCCCGCCACGACGACGTGGCGGGC
>NZ_JBEOSP010000010.1:0-96808 GCF_040303105.1 Kitasatospora sp. NPDC096128
GGAGGACCCGCTCGCACCGGACCACGTCCAACTCGCCGTCCGGCAGCGGCAGGGCGAGGGCATCGCCGTCGAGGAAGCGGGCCGGACTGCCGGCCTCGGCGGCGCGCCGCTCCGCGACGGCGCGCAGGCCGGGGTTCGGTTCGAGGCCGGTAGCGGTGCCGTCCGGGCCGACCGCTGCCGCGAGCACTTGGGTCTCCGAACCGGTGCCGGAGCCGATGTCCAGCGCCCGCTCGCCGGGGCGCGCGGCCAGGTGCGCGTGCGCCCACTCCCGCAGCCGCCGCACGCCGGGGTTCGCCGCCTGGACGTCCAGCACGGTGACCAGCCAGTCGGTGATCGCCGGATCGGCGTTGGGCGCGTGGAAGGCCGAGCTGGGGTGCGGGTCGGTCATGGCCGTCAGTGTAGGAGCGGCCGGGCTCGGTAGAGGGGAAGCCGCCCGGCGGGTCCGACCGGGCGGCGCGGGTTTCAGTGGGGGTCAGGCCACCGGTTGGCGGTCGTGGGTGGGAGGCGGGGCGGGAGTGACGTCGTCCGGGCGGTGGGGCATCCGCAGGACGGCGACCGCGCCGAGGCCGACGACGGCGATGGCGAGGATCAGGAGGGAGAGGAGGGCGAGGCCGATCAGGAGTCGCACGGGGTGTCGTCCTCGGTCGTGTCGTGGTCGTGAGAGCGGAGGAGGGCGAGGAGGTTGAGCACGGTACTGGCCGGGGCGTTGCCGAAGCGGACGAGGACACGGCCGTCCACGACGCTGTCGGCGCCGGCGGAGGGCCAGAGAAGGCCAAACTTGCGGCCGCGCTCGGCGAGTTCGGCGAGCAGATAGGTGACTTCGAGTTCGGTGTACGTGCGCATCAGCGGGTCGGCCGGCTCGATCGGGGCGCTCACGCGGCGGCGTCCAGCTCGAACCAGACGGATTTCCCGGTCTTGCGGGACTCCGTGCCGAAACGGTGGGTGAGCGAGCGCACGAGGTGCAGACCCCGGCCGGAGAGGGCGAACGGGTCGGAGCCGTTGCGCGGGGCGGGCAGGACGGGGCTCCCGTCGCTGACCGAGACGCGGAGGATGTCGTTCAGGAGGACGACCACCACGATGGGCGCCGCACTGCCGCCGTGGCGCCAGGCGTTGACGAAGAGTTCAAGGAGCGCGAGCTCGGCGTCGGCGACCAGGTCGGGCTTCCGCCCGGCGCGCGAGGCGGCCTCGCGCAACTCCTCGCGCGGGGCCGACCAGTCAGGGGGGAGTTCGAGGGAGAACACGAAGATACCTCCGTGGGGCGAAGTGGATCATTCATCGCCGCATACCGGCAGGTACGCCTCAGGCAACGGCGAGATCACAGGCCGCCGCATACACACTGCATGCGGCTGGCTACGCTCAGCATGGGGTCTATGTGACACACGACGCAACTCCTTCGCCAGAACTTGCATATATGCAAATCGAACCTGAATTCGGCGGTCAGCACTACCAGTTGTTGGTAGCGCTGGTGCCCTTCACGCAGGCAGACTGGTCAACTGACAGCTCAGGAGGGGACAACATGGCAGTCTCGACCGTGCGCCGGCGGAGGCTCGGCGGCATGCTGCGGAAGCTCCGTGAGGAACGGAAGCTCACCGCAGAGGTGGTCGCAGAGGCCACCGGCATGAGCCAGCCCAAACTCACTCGGATCGAGACAGCTCACACCGCAGCCAAGATCGAGGACGTCAACAAACTCCTCGACTACTACGGATGCGACGACGAGGACTTCCGGGCCGGACTGATCGCCATCACCAAAGACGGCAGCAAGCGAGGATGGTGGCTGAGCTACCGAGATGTCCTCCACGCAACCGCCACGGATCTGATCCTGCTGGAATCGGATGCTTCGACGCTGCGGACCTACGAGCCAGCCTTCATTCCTGGACTCTTCCAAACTCCCGAGTACGCCAGGGTCGTCATCGACCGGCTTCGAACCGAGTCCGGCGGAACAGTCGAAGACATGGTTCAGGTCCGGATGGCACGGCAGTCGATCCTTACCCGACCAAATCCGGTCCAGGTCTGGGCTGTCATCCATGAGACGGCACTGTGCTCGAACGCCAACCGCCCCGACATCATGTCGGCCCAGCTGGACAAGCTGATCTCGTTGAGCCGCCTACCCAACGTCAACATCCAGGTCATGCCGGCAGGAGCAGCTGTTCACCCCGGAATGGCAGGTGCCTTCGCCCTGCTCGGCTTTCCCCAACGTGCGGACCTGGACGTCGTCCTCGCAGAAGGCTTGATCAGCAGCCTGTGGGTTGAGCACCCAACCGACGTGGAGATCTACCGAGCGAAGTTTCAGGAGATCACGGCTGAGGCCCTGCCAGTCGACTCATCGCTCGATTTCATCACCGCACAGAGAGACAAAGTCAAGTGACCTACTACTACCCCGACGCTTCCGCCACTGGGCTCGCCTTCCGGAAGTCAAGCTACAGCGGGGGTAACGACAACTGCGTTGAGTTCGCGCTTCTTCCCAAGTCGGTAGCGATCCGCGACAGCAAGGACCCTTCCGGCCCTGCCCTGGCCTTCGACCGAGCGGCGCACGAGGCCTTCATCACGGCCGTCTCCGCCGGGGAGTTCGACCTCGGTCTCCTCTGAGCGCCCACGAGAGCGGTGCCTCGCCCCCTACCCGGGCGAGGCACCGCCCCTCACTCCCCCTCCCCGACCTCAACGATCAGCAGGGTTCCCCGACTGCCCGCGCGCACGGCGTGCCGGGTGCCCGCCGGAATCAGGCACAGTTCGCCGGCGCCGACCGTCAGCTCCTCACCGCCCAACTCCAGCTCCAAGGCGCCGTCGGCGACCACCAGCACCTCCGCCGTCGCGTGCACCTCCTCCTCCAGCTCCCGGCCGTCCATCCGCAGCACCTTCACCGCTGCCGTCCCGACCTCGCCCAGCACCACCGACCGCCAGGCATCCGGCAGTTGGGCCGCCCGTTCGCTCACATCCACCAAGCTCATGACCAGGGACGCTACCGGCGCCGGCCCGCAATTTGGTTGACCGTTCGGCAAAACCTGCCAGGATCGCCGGGGTGAACGCTCGCGCGCTGTACGAGGCGCTCCTCGACACCGACGGCCCCTACCCGGACGTCATCGACCCCTGGCTCGACCAGGCCGCCACCGCCGACTACCGCGCCCGCCTCCACCTCACCGCCACCCCTGACACCCGCTGGTGGACCGAGGACAAGGACCTCCTCCAGGAGCTCTACGCCCTCAGCCGGGTCAGCGACCACCTCCTCCTCGACCCCCGACTCCCGCCCTACCTCCGCCTCTTCACCGCCCTCGGCATGACGCCCGTCGCCGAACAGCCCGCCTTCGACCCGTTCCTGCACGAGATCACCGAGGTCGAGCAGGCCGAGGACCCGGACTCCCCCATCGAGATCCTCGACGTCCGCCACCCCGGCCTGATGCTCGGCGAGCTGCTGTTCAGCCGCGCCGGAGTCCGGGTCCGGGCCGGCGCCGCACACGCGGAACGCGGGGTGGCCGACCGCTGGCCGCTCTTCTGGACGCACCGCCGTGCCCACCGCCCCACCCGTGACCTCTCCCAGGGCTGGGGCAACAACTCCCAGTGGCGCACCGACTTCCGCGTCGACTACCGCACCGCCGACGGTGACCTGCTCAACGTCGCCGAGGACGCCCCGATCGACGGCAACCCCGACCTCGACCCGAACGCCTACGGCAACCTCGGGCCGGACGAGCGGCTGCTCACCCCCGCCGAGCGCCGCGAACTCCTCCGCAACCGCACCTTCCTGCGCACCCCCGCGACCCCCGCCGCCTCGCCCGCCTGGGCGGGTGAGCTGTGGCCCTTCGAGTGGCGACTGCCGGACGGGATCGATGAGTCCGGATGAGTGCTGGATCACTGCACATGATCACACCGGTCTGATGGGCTACCGCACATGGAAGAACTCATACGCCTCGCCGACGTCGAGCAAGCCGCAGCCGGCGACGGGCACCTGCTGTGGGCAGCCCAGGGGCGGCACGACGGCCGGCTGGGCCCGGGTGTACGGGCCTGGCGACACGGAACGGCCCTTGCGGTGGCGAGCCCCGACCTCTCCGCCCGGGACCGGCTGGCGGTCAAGGGCAGTGCCGATGACGCCGCACACCTGGTACGGCACGTGCTGGCCGAGGTCGGACCGACCTACCGCCCCGTCGGCCAGGCGTCGTTGATCGAAGCGCTGGCCGGCGCGATCCCCGGCCTGTCACTGTTCCCCGAGTTCTACTGGATGGAGACCTCGGCCGTCCCCGACCCGCCCTCCGTCGGGGTGGAATGGCTGGACGACGTACGGGTGAAGGAGGCGGCCTCGCTGTTCGACCGCTTCTTCCCCGACTCCTTCGCCCAGCCGGACGACGGCGGCACCCACCGCTGGGCCGGCGTCGTCGACTCCCTCACCAGCGGCACCCCGCCGGAGCCCCTGGCCGTCGCGGCCGACGTCTGGTCGGCGGCCGGTTGCGGCTTCCTGGCCGGCGTGTGCACCCACCCCGACGCCCGCGGGCGCGGGCTGGCCGGGGCCGTCTGCGGCTTCGTCCTCGGGGAGCTGGTCCACCGGCACGGACGTGCTGCCCTCATGGTGCACGGTGGGAATCAGTCGGCCATCGCCGTCTACGAGCGCCTGGGCATGAGCAAGCACCCCCTGGCGGGAGCCCAGGTCGTCGTCACCCCGTCGTAGCAGCCCGTCAGGCCTGCCGGCCGTGGTCGGCGAGCAGCTCGCCGACCACGTGCCGGGCGGTGCGCACCATCCTGGGGTTGGTGTCGCGGTAGTAGTCCAGCTCCATCAGCGCCACGGACAGCGCCCAGCCCCTCCCCCGCTCCCAGGCCGCGTCATCGGCGCCGACGGCCGTCCGGAAGAAGTCACGGGCCGAGGTCGGGAGCACGTACCAGGCGGGGAGCAGGTCCACGGCCGGGTCGCCGAGGCCCGCACAGCCGAAGTCGATGACGGCGCCGAGCCGGCCGTGCCCGTCGACCAGCAGGTTGCCGGGCTGGAGGTCGGCGTGGATCCAGACCGGCGGACCGGGGTGCTCCGCTGCCGCAAGTCCCTTCTCCCAGAGGGCGGTTACCGCCGGAGTGTCCACCACATCCGCCAACGCCGCGATCGCCCGCCGGACCGCCCCGTCCCGCGCCGCCAACGTCTCGCTGCGGTAGGAAGCCGGGGCACCCGCCGGGTCGACCCGGCGCATCGCGGCCACGAACACGGCCAAGTCGGCTGCCAGCAGGCCGGGTTGGCCGACCTCCCCGGCCACCGGGTTGGCCCCGTCCAGCCAGCGCAGCACCGACCACCCCCACGGGCAGCCGTCGAGCGGCTCGCCCAGGGCCAACGGAACCGGCACGGCGACGGGGAGTCCGGGGGCCAGGCGGCGCAGCCAGGTGTACTCCTTGCCGATGTCCTCGGCCGCCCCCGGGATGCGTGGGATCCGCACCACCAGCTCGGCACCCAGCCGGTACATCGCGTTGCTGGTCCCGGCCGAGTCCACCAGCTCCACCGGCAGGGCGGCCCATTGCGGGAACTGCGCGGCCACCATCCGGCGGACCAGCGCCTCGTCGAGGTCCAGTTCGTCTGCGTGCATCTTGTCGGGCATGGCGTCCGACCCTGCCAGCGGGCGCCGGGCCCGGCAAGCGAATTACCAGGGCACGACCCGCCCCAGATGGTCCACGAGGTGCAGACCGCCCTTGCCCCGGTGCCGCTCTCCTCCACGCGGCCCTCGCCGTCCGTCACCGCGCTGAGGCGCCCTGGAGCCGGGGTACTGCGCGACCGACCTCAACGGACACAGCGGCCACGCCACCGCCGAGGGGGGCGGCCGCCGGATCGCCCGCCAGCTCGACGAGGCCCGGCCGGGCCGGCCGGCCGGTACTTCCACTGCTTCCACGCCGAGGCCGGCGACTACCCCCGGTAGGCCGCGATCAGGGCCGGCAGCTCACGCATGTCCCTGAACACCACCGTGCCCGGCCCGGCCAGCCGCTCCGCCGCCGTGACGCCGCCCGCGTAGCCGAGCGCCCGCATGCCGGCGGCGCGGGCGGCCTGCACGCCGGGCCCGCTGTCCTCGACCACCACACAGGCGGCCGGATCGACGCCCATGCTCCGCGCGGCGTGCAGGAACAGGTCGGGCGCGGGCTTGCCGCGCCCGACCTCGGTGGCGCTGAAGATCCGACCCTCGAACCGCCCGTAGAGCCCGGTCCGGCCCAGCGTGTGCCGCATCTTCTCGTGAGTGCCGCTGGACGCCACGCACATCGCCGGCCCGAGCGCCCCCAGGGCGTCCAGCGCCTCCGGCAGCCCGTCCACCGGCGTCAGCCCGGCGTCCACGGCCTCGGCGTGCAGCTCGCGGAAGCGCTTGTCGAACAGCGTCGCGGCCTCCTCCCCGAACCGCTCCGCGACCATCGCGTGGTTGGCCGCCTCGGAGCGCCCGACGAACCGCTCGACCACCTCGGCCCCGGTGAGCGGCCAGCCGAGCTCGGCCGTCAGCTGCGCCACCACCCGGACGGCGATCACCTCGCTGTCCACCAGGACGCCGTCGCAGTCGAATATCACCAGGTCTATCGGTCCGATCATCCGCTCAGCATAGAGGCGGGCCGGAACGGTCAGGAGAGGCATGCCCCGACCCGGGAACGCTGTCCGGCAGATGTACAGGATTCAAGCACGGACAGCTCGCCACCGCGGCCTTGGCGGTCTTCAACAGGATGTCGAGGACCGCCCGGTGACTCCTGTCCGGCACCGGGACCGTGAAGCGCGTCCTGGAACACCTTGCGCTCGAAATCCGGATCGCTCACTCGTCCCCACCTCAAACCCTGTGGCCGCGGACCGACTCATGTGAGTCGGCGCGCGGCGGATCGCCACGCCGACGAATCCCCTCCCGTTCGACGTCGGTCGGCAGCCCAACCATCGGCGCGCGTGGCGCAAGGAAGTCGAGTGAAATCTGAGGGACCGCCAGGGCCCGGCGGCCGATGCCGCCGGGCCCTTCCCTCAGCCCGGGGTCAGCTGGTCTGGATGGAGGTGTCGTCGATCACGAAGCTGGTCTGCAGCGAGGAGTCCTCGGTGCCGGTGAACTTCAGGGTGACGCTCTGGCCCGCGTAGGCGGAGAGGTCGAAGGTGCGCTGCTGGTAGCCGGCCGCGGCGTCCACGTTGGAGTAGGTCTTCAGCGTGGTGCCGTTCACCGACACGGTCAGCTTGTCGTACGCCGTGGTGCCGGTCTCGGCGGTGTCGATGTGCAGCCAGAAGCTCAGCGTCGCCTTGCAGCCCGCCGGGATGGAGACCGTCTGGGACAGCGTGTCGGTGTGGGTGCTGCCGTAGCCGTCCAGGTAGGCCTTCCAGCTGCCGCTGTGGGCCGGCTCGGAGGAACCGTTGTCGATCACACCGCTGGTGGCCGTCCACGGCGCCGCCGTGCCGGTCTCGAAGCCCTGGTTGCCCAGCAGCTGGGCCGGGGTGCAGGAGCCGCCGCCACCGCCGGTGACCGTCCAGGCGAAGCTGGTGGTGCCGGACTTGCCGGCCGAGTCCTTCACCGTGACGGTCACGTTGGAGCTGCCGATGGTGGAGACGGTGCCGGAGATCAGGCCGGTGGAGGAGTTGATCGACAGGCCGGCCGGCAGCCCGGTGGCCGAGTAGGACAGCGGGGCCGTCCCGCCCGAGGCGTTGACCTGGAGGCTGACCGCGCCGCCCAGGGTGGTGGACTGGTCACCGGGGCTGCTCACCGAGACGCCGGCGCCGGCCGGCTTGGTGAGCAGGCAGCCGGGCACGGTGAGGTCGATGGCCCGGGCGGAGTTGAGGCAGGTGGTGAACCAGTAGGTCTCCTCGCCGTAGCTCTGGCCCTTGAAGGCCTTGGTGGAGCCGTCGGCGGCGACCTCGCAGGGGTTGTCGAGGGTGCACATGTCGCCGTTGTCGTTGCCGGTGTTGTTGATGCCGACGATCCGCCCGCTCGCGGAGTCGATGATCGGCGAGCCGGAGGTGCCGTGGGTGGTGTTGCAGCCGGAGCTGTAGCGCAGCGAGTCGTGCCAGGTCCACTGGTCCTCGCGCAGGGTGGGCACGAACCCGTTGACGGAGCAGTTCCAGACCTGCTTCCAGTACGAGGACGGGATGTACATCGAGGAGCCGTCGACCGGGTGGGCGTCGTTGACGGTCAGGGCGGTGACGCCGTACCGGGAGCTGATCGAGCCGTAGGTGTCGGTGAGTTCGTAGAGGGCGACGTCGGTGCCGGTCATCGTCGCGTAGATCACCTGGTCGGCCTGGACGGTGCCGAGGCTGTTGCCCGCGCCGTCCAGCAGGGTGCCGCTGCGGCTGGCGCTGACGTTCTGGATGACCTGGCCGTACGGGGGCATGCTCGGCAGGCAGTGGCCGTTGGTGAGCATCATGGCCCGGTCGCCCGCCACCGAGGCGGGGAACCGGACCAGCGAGGCCGAGCAGTCGTCCAGGGCGATGGTCGCCGTCAGGTCGGCGGCCTGGACGGCGTGGGCGGGGGCGGCGGCGAAGACCAGCCCGCCCGCTACGACGGCGCCGGTACCGGCCAGCGCGACAAGTCTCTTGAACATGGCTCTCCTTGTGGGGGATCGCGGGTTGCCCGACTGGTCGCCGAGGCCCACGCCCGCACGAAAGTGCCATGGCCACCTCAAGGGGTCAACCGTTCCTGCACAACTCGCCACCCCAGGGGCCGGGTTGTGCCACCGAATGGCAACAACCCGTCCTGGTATGCCCGTTACAAGCGGAATGGCCGAACGCTACGGCTGCGGGGCGGAGTTCACATTCTGGCCCTCGACCTTGGCGTTGCCCTGGCCGTCCTTCGCGTGGACGGTGACCTTCCAGATCGTCCCGCCGCCGTCCGGCGTGAACTCGTGCTTGTCCTGGAACTTGACGAAGTCGCAGTTCTGCGTGAACTGCCGCGCGTCGGGGTCCCAGTCCACCCCGGTGGTGTAGTAGAAGTCGTAGGAGCCGTCCGCGATGCCGGTGACGGTGGCCTGCTGCCCCTTGGCGGCGTACACCGAGGCCACCGCCTTGCCGTCCGCGGCGAGCGTGAAGACCGCGTCCACCGTGAAGTTGTTGGTGACCTCCAGGGTGCCCGTGCCGCCCTTGCCGCCGTCGCGGACCAGGGTGCCGTTCTCCAGGGTCCGCGGCTGGGCCGGCAGCGCCGGCAGCTGCGGAACGGTGGCGGTGGCCGGGAAGCCCGCTTCCTTCAGCTTGCCGAGGGCCGCCGTGACGCCCGCCATCCCCTGCCCCGCGCCGAGCCGGCCCTGGCCCACGGCGAGCGCGCAGAGCTTCTTGCCCTGGACGTCCACGCGGACCGCCGACGCGTCGGTGGCGAGCGCGGTCAGCGCGTTCACCAGGTCGGTGCGCCCCGCCGTCGCCCCGGCGGGCACGGCGGCGGAGTTCAGGTCGCGGACGGCGCGGCCGGTGCTGGACTCGACGGCGCCCAGCGCCCGGTCGAGCTCGCCCATGTCCTTGGCCGCGGACACCTTGCCCAGCCCCGTGCCGACCGGCCCCAGGGCCTGGTCGAGCGACGTGCCGAACGGCGTCGCCGCGGCGGACGGCGTCGCACTCGGCGCGGCCGCACCGCCCCCGCCGCCACCACCACCCGAGCACGCCGCGAGCAACAGCACCGCGCCGACGACCAGACCGGATCTACCCGCGGACCCCGAGAACGTCACAACCCCACCCCACCACTGCCGGACGCGCACCGTCCGCGCGCACACGGGGCGACATGGTGCCGATCATCAACCGTCCTGGTCAAACCGTTTCGGGCGGCCACCCCAGGGCGCCGTCCGGCGCTACAGCTGCGGGAAGGAGTTCGGGTCCACGTCGTTGGTCTTGGCGTTGCCGTCGGCCACCGGCTGCAGGGTGATCGACCAGGACGTCGAGGTGCTGCCGGTCTCGAACGGGAAGTTGTCCTCGAACTTGGTGAACGCACAGCTCTGGGTGAAGGCCTTGGTCGCGGAGTCCCAGTCCGCCCCCTCGGAGACGTAGACGTCGTACGTCCCGTCCTCCACGCCCTCGATGTCGGCCTTCTGCCCCTTGGCCACGAACACCGCGTGCACCGTCTTGCCGTTCAGCGCCAGCGAGACGACAGCGTCCTTCTTCGTACCGTTGTCGACCTTGAACACGCCGTCGCCGCGCAGCTTGCCCTTGCTGACCATCGTGCCGTTGTCCAGCGAGCGGGACTGCTGCTTGGGCAGCTGGGGTGCGGCGAAGGCGGTCGAGTAGCCGGCCGCCGTCAGCTTGCCGAGGGCCGCGGACACCTCCGCCAGCCCCTGCGAGGCGCCCAGTTCGGCCCCGGCCGAACTCAGGGCGCAGACGCCGTGGGACTTGATGTCACTGCGGACCGTCGTCGCGTCCTTGGCCAGCAGCCTCAGCGCGGCCACCAGCGCGGTCTGGTCCGTGGCGACCGCGGCCGGCTGGTTCGCCCGGCCCAGGGTGGTGGCGGCCGTCTGCGCACTGCTGGAGACGGCGGTGAGCGCGGTGCCGAACTCGTTGAGGTCCTTGGCCCCCGCCGCCTGGGCGAGCGCGGTGCCGACCGGGTCGATGCTCGCGCTGAGCACCGGGCCGTACGGCGTCGGCGTGGGCGTCGGCGTGACCTTGGGCGCGCTCACGCCCCCTCCCGTACCGGTGGACGAGGCGTCGGTCGAACCGCCCCCGCCGCCCGAACAGGCCGCGAGCAGCAGCACCGAACAGACGGCCAGACCGGCCTTGCCGATGGACTTCATGACCCCACCCCCAATGTCACCCGGCGCACACGATGCGCGTACACCGCGCGACATGGTCCCGGGCACGAACCACCCCGGTCAACCCGTTTCGGGCGAGCACCCCGAACGGGCCGTCCCCGCCCGCCCGTCGGGGTCGATGCCGGGGTCAACTACGATCGGCTCGTGCTCAGCCTCACCGGACTCCCCCTCCAGCTCATCACCTCGGTCATCGCGATCCTGGTCTTCGCCGCCACCATGTGGTTCTGGCCGAAGTTCGGCGGCAAGGGCTGGAAGTCCTGGCTGGGCCGGATCGGCGCCTTCCTGGCCACCCAGCTCTCGGTGCTGGCCGCCATGGGCCTGATCGCCAACAGCTACTTCGGCTTCTACAGCTCCTGGACCGACCTGCTCGGCACCAGCGGCGGCCTCGGCACGGTGGTCGACCACCAGCCGAACGCCTCCGGGGTCTCCGTCACCGGCGAGCAGAAGTTCTACTCGTCCCAGGGCTCGGAGCCGGACCGCTCCGGGCTGATCCAGAAGGTCGACGTCAAAGGGGCCGGCACCGGCCTGAGCACCGAGGCGTACGTCTACCTGCCGCCGCAGTACTTCCAGCCGGGCTTCGCCAAGCAGCGCTTCCCGATGGCCGTGGTGCTGACCGGCTACCCGGGCACCCCGGAGAAGCTGATCTCGCTGATGCAGTACCCGGCGTCCACCCTCGACGCCATCGAGCAGAAGAAGCTGCCGCCGACCATCCTGGTGATGACCCGCCCCACCCTCGTCGACAACCGCGACACCGAGTGCGTCGACGTGCCGAACGGCCCCCAGGTCGAGACCTTCTTCACCAGCGACCTGCCCAAGGCCCTCGCCACCACCTACCGGATCGGCACCGACCCCGCCAACCGGGCCGTGATCGGCAACTCCACCGGCGGCTACTGCGCGCTCAAGTTCGCCCTGCGCAAGCCCGACTCCTACCCGGCCGCGGTCGCACTCTCCGGCTACTACAGCGCCGCCCACGACCCGACCACCGGCGACCTGTTCGGCGGCGACGACAAGCTCAAGCAGGAGAACGACCTGCTGTGGCGGCTCAAGAACCAGCCGGCCGCCCCGGTCTCGCTGCTGCTGACCACCGCGAACGACGAGAACAACTACGACGAGACCAAGGCCATGGTCGCCGCCTTCAAGGCCCCTACCAGGATGTCCACGATCACCCTGGACACCGCCGGCCACAACTTCCACACCTGGACCCGGGAGATCCCCCCGGCCCTGGAGTGGCTGGGCAAGCACATCACCATGCCGGCCGCGGCCTGAGCCACCGCCCACCGCTCGATGCCCAGGACCGGATGAGGAGCGCCTGAACCCGTTGCCGCACGGGTGGGACCGGGCAGATCACACCCGTCTCACAGCCGCGTCTCACGGTTCTCTCAGCCACGCCACGCACGGTATGGCGCATGACCACGAGCAGCTACTCCTCTCCGGCCGGCGATCCGTGGCCCGAGGCCGCGAACTACCCGCCACCGGAGGCGCCGCGGCCGGACCCGGCGCCGCTCTTCCCCGAGCAGCCCCTGCCGCCCGTCGGGCCGAAGGGCCCGGCCTCCTGGTCCGGACGGCTGCGCACCCTCCCGGCCCGCGCCTGGCGCGGGCGCGCGGACGACCCGCGCTGGGTGCGCCCGGCCCTGCTGGCGCTGCTGGCCGCGACCGTCGTCCTCTACCTGTGGGGCCTGGGCGCCTCCGGCTGGGCCAACGCCTTCTACTCGGCGGCCGTCCAGGCCGGCAGCCAGAGCTGGAAGGCCTTCTTCTTCGGCTCCTCCGACGCCGGCAACTTCATCACCGTCGACAAGCCCCCGGCGTCCCTGTGGCCGATGGCGCTGTCGGTGCGGCTCTTCGGCCTCTCCTCCTGGTCGATCCTGGCCCCGCAGGCGCTGATGGGCGCGGCCACCGTGGGCGCGCTGTACGCGACGGTGCGCCGCCGCTTCTCCCCGCTCGGCGGTCTGCTGGCCGGCGCCGCGCTGGCGCTCACGCCGGTCGCGGCGCTGATGTTCCGGTTCAACAACCCGGACGCGCTGCTGGTGCTGCTGCTCACCCTGTCCGCGTACGGGATGGTGCGGGCGGTCGAGACCGCGAGCACCAAGTGGCTGCTGTTCACCGGTGCGATGTTCGGCTTCGCCTTCCTCACCAAGACGCTGGCGGCCTTCCTGATCCTGCCCGCGTTCGCGGTGATCTACCTGGTCGTGGCGCCCACCGGGTTCTGGCGGCGGCTGCGGCAGACCCTGCTCGCGGGCGTGGCCCTGGTGGTCGCCGGCGGCTGGTGGGTGGCGGTCGTGGAGCTGCTGCCCGCCTCGGCCCGCCCGTACGTCGGCGGCTCGCAGGACGACAGCTTCCTGTCGCTGACCTTCGGCTACAACGGCCTGGGCCGGGTCGACGGCAACGAGCGCGGCAGCGTGGGCGGCGGCGGCCGGCTCCCGGCCGGGCTCGACCTGCCGGGCGGCGCCGCGGGGCACAACCGGGGCTGGGGCCAGACCGGCATCACCCGGCTGTTCGGCAGCGACATCGGCGGGCAGATCGCCTGGCTGCTGCCGGCGGCGCTGATCCTGCTGGTGGTCGGGCTGTGGGCGACCCGCCGCTACGCCCGTCCGGACACGGCCCGCGCGGCCTTCCTGGTCTGGGGCGGCTGGCTGGTCTCCACCGCGCTGATCTTCAGCTTCATGTCCGGGATCTTCCACCAGTACTACACGGTGGCGCTGGCCCCGGCCGTCGCGGCCTTGGTCGGCATGGGCGTGGACGGGCTCTGGCGGGCGCGGCACCGGCTGCCGTACGCGCTGGCGCTGGCGGGCGTGCTCGCGGTGACGGCCGGGTGGGCGTTCGTCCTGCTCGGGCGCAGCTCCGACTTCCTGCCGTGGCTGCGCTGGGCGGTGCTGGTCGGCGGGCTGGCCGCGGCGGCCGCGCTGGTCGCCGGGCAGTTCGCGGGCAAGGTCTCCGGGCGGCTCGGCGCGCGGATCGCCTCGGTGGCGGGCCTGGTCGGCCTGGCGGCGGCGCTCGGCGGTCCGGCGGCGTACGCGGTGGACACCGTGGACACCGCGCACAACGGCTCGATCATCACGGCCGGGCCGTCGGTGAAGGGCGCGGGCGGCCCCGGCGCCTTCGGGCGCAAGGGCGGAATGGGCGGCAAGGGCGCGGCGGGCAACGGCCGGATGTTCGGCCAGGGCGGCCAGGGGTTCCCCGGCGGCTTCCCGGGCGGCTTCCAGGGCGGCTTCCAGGGCGGTCAGGGCTTCCCCGGTGGTCAGGGCGGCCAGGGCGGCTCCGGCAGGGGCGCCGGCGGCACCGGCGGCCACCATGAGCGCGGCGGGAACGGCACCGGCGGTGCCACCGGCGTGCCCGGCTTCCCCGGTTTCCCCGGCGGCCAGGACCCGGAGGGCGCGGGCGCCGGCGGCCCCGGCGGCTTCGGCGGCATGGGCGGCCTGCTCGGCGGCACCAAGGTGAGCGACGAGGCGAAGGCCCTGCTCTCACAGGACGCCGGCCAGTACACCTGGGCGGCCGCCACCACCGGTTCGCAGAACGCCGCGAGCTACCAACTCGCCACCGGCAAGCCGGTGATGGCCCTCGGCGGCTTCAACGGCACGGACCCCTCGCTCAGCCTGGCGGGCTTCCAGAAGTACGTCCAGGAGGGCAAGGTGCACTGGTTCATCGGCGGCGGCTCGCACCGCGGCTTCGGCGGCGGCGCGGGCGGTGAGGGCGCCGAGGGCGGCCAGCAGACCGAGGCGGCGCAGATCGAGGCCTGGGTGACCAGCCACTTCACCGTCAAGACGGTCGGTGGCGCCACCTTCTACGACCTGACGGCCCCGAAGGCCTGATCCCGGTCGACCGACCGCGCCCGGCCCGATCGGCCTGAGCCGCCGGACGGGCTCCGACCCGGGCTCCGACCCGGGCTCCGACCCGGGCTCCGGGAAACCCTGATCCCGGAGCCCGAATTCCGAAGGGGGCGTGCCGCGTTCGCGCGGCACGCCCCCTTCGCATGTCCCTGCCCGGCCCGCGCCGTCAGTCGGACCCGCAGCGCGCCCCGGCGGCCGGCAGCGCCCCGTTCAGCAGGTAGGCGGCCGCGGCGTCGCGCGCGCAGGAGCTGTGGTACCAGGACATGTGCCCGTCGCCGTCGCGGGTGAGCAGCACGCCGTGCTGCAGCCCGGCCGCCATCCGCTGCGCCCACAGGTAGGGGGTGACCGGGTCCTGGGTGCCGCCGATCACCAGGATCGGGGCGCTGCCCGGCGCCGTCACGGTGTGCGGCCGCTCGGTGGAGCGGTACGGCCAGGCGCGGCAGTCGGGGTCGAGCAGGGCGAGCCGGGTGTCGTGTCGGCTGGTGAGCGGGGCCCGGGCGGCGAGGTCGGCGAGGGCGGCGCGCTGGTCGGCGTCGGTGGGGGCGAGCGGGGCGTCGGCGCAGTGGATGGCCGCGTAGGCGTCCGCGGAGTTCTCGTAGTGGCCCTCGTCGTCGCGGCCGGCGCTGCCGTCGGAGAACCTGAGCAGTTCGTCGCCCTCGCCCCGGGTGAGGGCGGGGTCGAGGGCGGAGCGCAGCCGGGACCAGCTGCCGCGGCCGTCGGAGAGCGTGTCGATGACGGCGCCCCAGCCGAGGGCGGCGGTGACGGTGCGGCCGTCGTGGGTGGGCAACGGGTGGTCCTTGAGGCCGTCGAGGAAGTCGGCGAGCCGTCGCGGGGCGGCGCCCGGGTCGGTGCCGAGCGGGCAGTCGGCGCCCTCGGCGGTGCAGGCGGTGGCGAAGGCCCGGAAGCCGGCTTCGGTGGCGGCGGCCTGTTCGAGGTTGAGGTGCATCAGGTCGGTGCTGCGCTCGACGGCGCCGTCGAGGACGAGCCGGCCGGTGCGGTCGGGGAACTCCTCGGCGTAGAGGGCGCCGAGGTAGGTGCCGTAGGAGAGGCCGAGGAAGTCGAGCTTGCGCTCGCCGAGGGCGCTGCGCAGCACGTCCATGTCGCGGGCGCTGTTGCGGGTGCCGAGGAACGGCAGGATGTCGGCGTACTTGGCCTGGCAGGCGTCGGCGAGGACCCGGCCGTGGTCGTAGGCCGGGTCGTCGGTGCGCATCCACTGCTCGCGGGTGGCGTCGTCCATGCAGTCGATGGGCAGGGTGCCGCCGGCGCCGCGCGGGTCGAAGCCGACCACGTCGAAGCGGTCGCGCAGCGGACCCTGGCTGTCCTTCCAGCCCCGGGCCATGTTGGTGCCGGAGTTGCCCGGCCCGCCGGGGTTGACCAGCAGGGCGCCGATCCGGTGGGCGGGGTCGGCGGCGGGCACCCGGACGACGGCGACGTCGATGCTGCGGCCGGCGGGGTCGGCGTAGTCCAGCGGGGTCTTGAGGGTGGCGCACTGGGCGATCGGTGCGGCCGGCTCGGCCTGGTCGGCGTCCGAGCCGGGGTCCGCGCCGTCGGAGCCCGCGCCGCCGCCGTCGCAGGGTGCCCAGGCGAGCCGCTGGTCGTAGTACGCCTGCAGGGCCGGGGCAGCACTGGCGGGCACGCGTTCGGCGAGCGGCGGGCGGCTGGTCGGCGCGGCCGCGGGGCGCGCGCCGCCGGGACCGGAGCAGCCGGCGGCCAGGGCGAGGAGCAGGGCGGCGAGGGCGGGCAGGGCGCTTCGCCGCAGGCGGGGGGTCATCGGGGGCACCGCCCACGAATACCATCCGGCGCACCGTCGGGGCACCTCGCCCTCCCACCCCGCGGCTTCCTTGTCACTTCCTTGGCGCTTCCTTGGCGCGGCCCGGGTCGCCGCCGGACCGCTGCCGTGCCACCGCTGTGCCACCGCCGGACCGCTGCCGTGCCACTGCCGTGCCACTGCGGGAAGGATCGTTTCCTCAGCCGCCGCACTGCTGCAGCATCGCCTTCTTGTCCGCCTCGGTGACCGGCAGCTGGTACTTCAGCGAGACCTGGGCGAAGCGCACCGCGTACGAGCAGCGGACGGCGGTGTCGGCGGGCAGCCAGTCGGCCGGGCCGGAGTCGCCCTTGGAGGCGTTCTGCGAGCCGTCGGCGGGGATCAGGTTGAGCGGGTCGTTGGCGATCCGGACCCGCTTGGCCTTGTCCCACTTGGCAGCGCCCATCTGCCAGTCGTAGGAGAGCGGCATCACGTGGTCGATCTGGATCTTCGTCGCCTGCTGCTTGGTCCACTGGACGGTCCGGCCGGTGTACGGGTCGCGGATGGTCATCGCGGTGACCACGCAGTCCGAGCCGTCCTTGCGCTCGACGCCGCTGCCGTCGCGGGCGAGCAGGTCGTTGCGGGTGTCGCACTTGTTGCCGCCGAACGGGACGCCCTCGACGCTGTCCGTCCAGGCGGGGCCGAACTCGTTGCGGTCGTAGCCGTCCTTGGGGCCGGTGCGGGCGGTGGCGACCTTGGCGATCAGCTCCCGGCCGGCCTTCTGCTCCTCGGGGGTGACCAGCGGCGCCAGGCCGGGCTTGGTGCCGTCCGGGTTCTGCAGCGGGCTGGTGCCCACCCCGGCGGCGGGCGCGCCGGAGCCGTCGGGCGACTTCCCCTCGCGGCCTCCGATCAGCCAGCCGACCAGGGCGAGCACGCATATCAGGAACACGGTGGCGGCGGACAGCCGGGTACGGCGGGCGGGCACGGAGAACTCCCGAGGTCAGGGGCGGGTTGACGGCGCACCAGCAGACCAGCCACCCCAAGAGGAGGTCAAGCCGACGCCACGGGAAGCCCAAGAGCATGTCGAAGCTCACACTCCGCCGACCCGGGCCGGCCGGGCCACCCCCACCCGTAGGGACCGTCAACAACCCGTCGGCCCGGGAGAGTTCAGCCGCCGATCGCCGACATCGGCCGGTCCGGCCGGACGAACCCGGCGCTGCCGATGGCGTGCCCGGGCCCCTTGCCCGTCACCGAGGCCCGCCAGGCCTCCTCGATCCGCCCGTCGTCCGCGCCACCGCGCAGCAGCGCACGCAGGTCCGACTCCTCGGTCGCGAACAGGCAGTTGCGCAGCTGCCCGTCGGCCGTCAGCCGGACCCGGTCGCAGCCGCCGCAGAACGGCCGGGTGACGGAGGCGATCACCCCGATCACGGTGTCCGTGCCGGCGATCCGCCACTCCTCCGCGGGGGCGTTGCCGCTGCGCCCGACCGGCACCAGCTCGAAGCGCTCGCCGAGCCGGGCCAGCACCTGCTCGGCCGTCACCATCGCGGCGCGGTCCCAACTGCCCTGCGCGTCCAGGGGCATGGACTCGATGAAGCGCATCCGGTAGCCGTGCTCGACGGCGAAGGCGGCCAACTCCGGTATCTCGTCCTCGTTCACGCCGCGCACCGGCACGGCGTTGACCTTCACCGGGTCCAGCCCGGCCGCCTTCGCCGCGGCCAGCCCCGCGAACACGTCGGCGATCCGGTCCCGCCGGGTGAGCACCGCGAAGCGGTCCGCGCGCAGCGTGTCCAGACTGACGTTCACCCGCCCCAGCCCGGCCTCGCGCAGCCCCGCGGCCGTACGCGCCAGCCCGATCCCGTTGGTGGTCAGCGACAGCTCCACGCCGAGCGCGGCCAGCCGCCCGACCAGGCCCACCAGCCCCCGCCGCAGCAGCGGCTCCCCGCCGGTCAGCCGCACCGAGCGCACCCCCAGGCGCTGCGCCGCGATCCGCACCAGCCGCACCACCTCGTCGTCCCCGAGCGTCTCCGCCCGGGGCAGCCAGTCCAGCCCCTCCGCCGGCATGCAGTACGTGCAGCGCAGGTTGCAGCGATCGGTCAGGGAGACCCGCAGATCGGTGTGGACCCGTCCGAAGCGGTCCACCAGCGGGCGCGGTGCGGTGTTCATCGCCCCAGTACAGGGGCAAGCCCGCCGCAGAGCCAGCGGCCGAACCGCCGGGGACCGCCCCCGACCTGCGCCTTCGTCTTGTGGATTCGTACAAGCGCCGAACCGCTGCACGACCGGGCCCGGACCGGGCAGGCTGGGCCCATGCAGACCACACCGCCCGCCGTGCCGGCCCTCGTCCTCGCCGCCGGGGGCGGGCGCCGGCTCGGCGGCCGGCCCAAGGCGCTGCTGCGGTACGCGGGCCGGCCCCTGGTGGAGCACGCGGTGGCCACCGTACGGGCCGGCGGCTGCCCCGACGTGACGGTCGTGCTCGGCGCGGAGCGCGAGCGGGTGCGCTCCACCGCCCACCTGCCGGGCTGCCGACTGGTCGCCAACCCGGACTGGGCCGAGGGCATGGGCTCCTCGCTGCGGGCCGGGCTGGCCGCCCTGCCGCCGCGGGCCCCCGCGGTGCTGGTGATGCTGGTGGACACCCCGGGCGTCACCCCGGCCGCGGTGGCCCGGCTGCTGGCCGCCCACCGGGCCGGCGCCGAACTGGCCGCGGCGGCGTACGGCGGGCGGCGCGGACACCCGGTGCTGATCGGCGCGCGGCACTTCGCCGAGGCCGCCCAGGGCGCCTCCGGCGACGCCGGGGCCCGCGCCCTGCTGGCGGCGCACGCCGGGGAACTCGTCCTGGTCGAGTGCGCGGACATCGCCGTCCCGGACGACCTGGACACCCCCGCCGACCTGGCCCGCTGGTCGACCGGCCGACCGCCCGGCGCACGCCTGCCGCGCATCCTCCGCGCGGAGGGTACGGCCTCGCCCCACCCGGGGGGCGGCCCCTGATCCGTCCCTGAGGATTGCCCCATTCCGCGCCCGGAGCCGGACGTTTCGGGCAGCATGGGAACCAACCACCCACCCCACACCGACGGACGGAGCCCGCGATGGCAGGACTGCCCGACGACTTCACCGGACACGACCCCGCGCTGCCAGGGCCCGGGGCGGGCGGTGGCGCCCGGGCGATCCGCTGCCCCGCCTGCCGCCGCGAGCACCTGTACGAGCCGCCGTCGCTGCCGTGCCCGTGCGGCGCCTCGCTGAAGGTGCCGCTGCTGCGCGGCGGGGTGCCGGTGCAGGTGCGGTTCCGCTCCTGGGAGGACTCCTGGCTGAGCATGCGCTGCCCGCACTGCGGCCGCTCCGACCAGTGGCCGCAACCCGAGTTCACCTGCAACTGCGGCGCCACCGTCCGCCTCCCGGTGGACCGCGCCACCCGGCTGGGCAGCGGCACGGCCGGCCCGCTCGCCTCCCCCGGCCCGCAGTCCACCCGCCCGCACCCGGCCCACCCGGTGAACACCCCGGTGCCCGCACCGCCCGCACCGCCCGCACCGCCCGGCGGCTCCGCCGGGCGCTCCCGCGCGTTCCGCCACCGCGCCCCGTTCCGCCCCCACCCGGTGCGCACCTCGCAGGACGCGGTGTTCACCGCCGCCCGCTACCTGGAGTGGCTCGGCTTCGACGACCTGGAGCTGACCGAGGCCCAGGAGCGCGACGGGGTCACCCTGCTGGGCAGCCGGATGGTCGCCCAGGTCGACACCTGGACCGAGCCCGCCGACGTCAAGTCGGTCGAGTGCCTGTGGCTGCAGACCCTGCACGCCGAGGAGATGGCCGCCGCCATGTTCACCCTGGCCGGCTACTCCCACCAGGCCACCGTGCGCGGCGAACAACTGCTGGTCGCCCTGTTCAGCCTGGACCTGGCCGGCGTGCCCCAGCCCGCCAACGGCGCCGCCGAGGCCCTGATGGAGACCGGCTGGACCTCCTGACCCGGGGCTGGGCCTCCCGACCCCGGGCTGGACCTCCCGGCCCCGGGCTGGACCTCCCGGCCCGGTGCGGCCCGCCACCCGGTCCGCCGGACCGATCCGCCGGACCGTCCCCGGCGCTCTGCTAGATCATCTCCCCGGCAAAAGCAACAACCTCCGCTCGTGATCTGGTGCACAAGCTCACCCCCGTGTTGAATTGCCGCCACAGCGCGGGCCTTTCGCCCTGCCGTCCAACCCCGCCGTCGCCATGCGAACGGGCCGTGGCGGCAGGGCTCCAGGGCAGGTCCGCGCCCTGCTGGATGGCGCACACAAGGAGGTGGCGTTGTCGGAGCACGGATGGAGCCCGAGCGGCCCGGACGAACGGGGGCGGGCGGCAGCGGAGGAGCCGGGCGACACCGTGTGGCGACTGCGCTCCAGGGCGTGCTGGCAGGAGGCCGCCGAACTGCTGCGACCCGCTGCCGAACACGACCCGGCCGTCGCCCTCGCACGGGCCGAACTCCTCATCGAACAGTGCCTGTTCACCGCCGCCCAGTGGACCCAGGCGGAACAGGCGCTACGACTGGCCGAAGCCCTCGCGGAGGGCACCGAACAGCGCGCGGCCGCCGGCTGCGCCCGCGGCTTCCTCGCCTACCTGGCCAGCATCCTCGGCCCGCGCGACCGCCTCGACGAGGCCCAGGCCGCCCTCGGCCGCGCCTCGGCCCTGCTGCCGCCGGACGCACCGGGCCGCCCGTTACTGGACTTCCGGCGCGGACTGGTCGCCGAGAACCTGCTGCGCGACCGCAGCGCCGCCTGGATCGCCTACCGCCGGGCGCACGAGGGCGCCGGGGAACGCGGGGACGAACTGCTCCGCTCCTACACCTGGCGGCACCTGGCCGCGCTCGCGCTCTCCCGCGGCGACCACGGCAACGCCCGGGAGGGCTTCGACGCCTCACTGCGGCTGCGCGAGCAACTCGGCTTCACGGTGGGGGTGGCACCGGCGCTCGCAGCGCTCGCCGAGGTGTCCGAGCCCGCCGAGGCGGTGCGGCTGCGCGCCGAGGCCACCCGCCTGGTGCAGGCCCTCGGCGGGGTGCCGGTCTGGCTCGCGCGCCAGCTGGCGCGCGCGCCGGGGCCTCCCCCGGACGGACGCATCACCCGTGAGGCCCGGGGAACAATCAGCTAAGGTGAGCCTAACCTGTCCGGGGTGAGCAGCACCCCGGACAGGTCTCGCCTTGCTGTTCTCCGGGCACCGCCGCGCCCCGGACCGGCCGGGCCCGGCGCCGCCCAGCGACCGGGCCCGCCGGGCGGTCCACCGGCGGCCCCGGTCGACCCGATGGGGCCCGCCCATGACCGCGAGCAGCACCCGGCCCGGCCCCGCGCCGCGCGCCCCCCGCACCACCCCGGCGCAAGCCCACACCCACGCGCCGGAGCCCCCCACCCCCTGCGCGCCCTCGTACCACCGGCTGACCGCACTCGCGCCGATGCTGGCCGTGCGCTGCGCCCCGCCCCGGCACGGCGACGGCTGGCTGCCGGTCTCCGCGATCACCACCGATCCGGCGGCACTGCACGAGCTGGTCGCCCACGACGCCCGGCAGGGCCTGGTCCGCTACGGGCGGCCGCTGCGCCCGGACGTGGCGGCCGGCTTCGGGCTGCACCGCTTCGTCTGGCCGGTCTCGCTGCTGTTCACCCTGCCGTGGTTCCTGGAACGGCGCGTCCCGCTGCTCGGCCCCGGCGACGTCTCGGTGCACCGCGGCCCCGCCTCGATGGAGCTGACGGTGCGCCCGGAGGCCTTCGTCTGCCTGCCGGACGACCCGGCGGCCGGTGCGCCCGGGGCCCGGACGGTGCCGGACGAGCACGCACTGGCGGCCGAACTGCGGTGCGCGCTGGGCCAGTTCCTCACCCCGGTGCTGGCCGCCTTCGGGCCGGGGGCGCGCCGCGGGCCCCGGGTGCTGTGGGCGATGGCCACCGACGCGGTGGTGGAGGGGCTCTGGTATGCGGGCGGGCTGGTCGGGGAGCAGGAGCGGGCGGGCGCCGAGCTGTCCGCACTGCTGGCGCCCGGGACACCCGGGGAGACCGGGGAGACCGGCAGGACCGGGGAAGCCGGGGTGACCGGGAAAGCCGGGGTGGAGGGGGCCGGAGCGGCGTGCACGCCCGGCGCGGGCCGGGGCCCCGCCCCCGCCCCGGCCCCCTTCACCCCGGGTGCGGGTTTCGCGCTCCCGGCGCCCGGGCGCAACGGTGCTTCGGGTACGGAACGGGCCCGGGCCAGCTGTTGCCTCGTCTACACCGTGGAATCCGCGGAAATGTGCACCGGCTGCCCCCGCGTCACGCGACGTTGACGAAAATCCGTCCGATCGCGGATTCGAAAAGCCCGTGATTCCTGGATTGCCCCACATCAGATTCCTATGACAATGCTATTGATGAGGGCTCAGAAATCCCTCTCCTCAGCGCATTGACCGCGAATCAGCCTTTCCCCCGCCGGGCATCCGTCATGATGGTCCCCGCCGTGCCGCTGGAACACAGTGGGCGGCACAGGAACGCGACGCAGAAAGCGAGGCTGGTTCCGGCGATGAAATTGTCCGACATACCGCTCGGCTGGGCCGTCACCGGGGTGGTGGGGCTGCTGGTCAGCGCCCTCCTGGTGGCCCTGGCCCGGAGCCGGGGATCCGCCGCCGGCGCGGATTCCTGGGAGCGTTCCGAGGAACGGCGCCGCAACAAGGAATCCCTGTACGGCGCCGCCTCCTACACGCTGCTGTTCTGCTGCGCCGGGGTCGCGGCCGCGCTCTCCTTCCACGGCCTGGTCGGCTTCGGTGTGCAGAACCTCGGCCTGTCCGGCGGCTGGGAGTACCTCGTCCCGTTCGGGCTCGACGGCGCCGCGATGTTCTGCTCGGTGCTCGCCGTCCGCGAGGCCAGCCACGGCGACGCGGCGCTCGGCTCCCGGCTGCTGGTCTGGCTCTTCGCCGGCGCCTCGGCCTGGTTCAACTGGGTGCACGCCCCGCGCGGCTTCGGCCACGCCGGCGCCCCGCAGTTCTTCTCCGGCATGTCGCTGTCCGCCGCGGTCCTGTTCGACCGCGCGCTCAAGCAGACCCGCCGGGCGGCGCTGCGCGAACAGGGCCTGGTGCCCCGTCCGCTGCCGCAGATCCGCATCGTCCGCTGGCTGCGCGCCCCGCGCGAGACCTACGCGGCCTGGTCGCTGATGCTCCTGGAGGGCGTGCGCAGCCTGGACGAGGCGGTGGACGAGGTCCGCGACGAGAAGCGGGAGCGCGCCATGGAGAAGGAGCGCCGCAAGCTCGCCGGGCGCCGCGAACGGGCCGAGATCAGGGCGATCAACCGGAGCAGCGGCCACTGGCGCGGACGCGGCGGCGCCGCACGGCAGTTGGAGTCGGCCGGCTCGGAGTCCGCGATAACCGGCGGGCCCGGGCCCGGGCCCGCGGCCGGGGCCGAGCTGCCGGCGGGCACCCGGGAGGCCGGGGCCGCCGAGGCGGGCCCGCGCGAGGTCGGGGCGGCCGGGGGCACGGTCGTCCCACCGGGCCTGCCGGCCCGTCCGGAACGGCGCACCATCGACCTCACCGCCGATGAGGACACCGTCACGCTGCCCCGACTGGACTCGCTGGAGCGCAAACTGAAGGACCTGGAACAGCAGTTCGGCTGAGCCGTCCCCAGGGCCGGGGCATCGGCCCGGGGGCGGTCAGGCCGCGCTCGTCCCGCTGAGCTCGAACCACATCCGCTTGCCGGACCCGCGCGGCTCCACCCCCCAGGCGTCCGCCAGCGCCTCGACCAGCATCAGCCCGCGCCCGGAGGAGGCCTGCTCCCCCGGGGTCCGGCGGGTCGGCCAGAGGTCGGACTCGTCCTCCACCTCGACCCGCAGCCGGGCGCGGCCGCCGTCCGACACCGTCTCCCGGTAGAGCCGGGCGGTGAACATGGCGTCCCGGTCGGTGTGCCGGATCGCGTTCGTCACCAGCTCGGAGGAGAGCAGCTCGGCGGTGTCGATGAACTCGGCGACGCCCCAGCGCCGCAGCGCGTCGCGCAGCTCGGCGCGCACCTCGGCGACCCGGGCCAGGTCGGCCTGGCCGATCCGGCGGCGCAGCTGCTGGGCTGCCAGGCCGCCCTCCGGGCCGTCCCAGCGCAGCAGGAGCAGCGCTATGTCGTCCTCGCGCTCGCTGGAGTCGGCGGCCTGGGAGGCGATCCGGTCGGCCAGCTCCTCCAGCGGGTCGCGGGCCGCCTCGTCGGCGGCCGGGAGCGGACGGGCCAGGGCGCGGGTGAGCCGGTCGATGCCCTCGTCCAGGTCCATGCCGCGCGCCTCGACCAGGCCGTCGGTGCACAGCAGCACCGTCTCGCCCGGGTCCAGGCTGAACCGGGTGACCCGGTAGTCCTGGTCCGGGTCGATGCCCAGCGGCAGCCCGCCGGCCACCGGCAGCACGGCGGCGGTGCCGTCCGCGCGGCGCACCACCGGGTCCAGGTGGCCGGCCCGGACGGCGTAGACCACGCCGTAGTCCACGTTGACCTCGGCGTAGGTGCAGGTCGCGAAGTGGTCGGTGTCCAGGTCGGCCAGGAAGCGGGAGGCCCGGGCCATCACGGCAGCGGGCGGGTGGCCCTCGGCGGCGTAGGCGCGCAGCGCGATCCGCAGCTGGCCCATGATCCCGGCCGCGTGCACGTCGTGGCCCTGGACGTCCCCGATCACCAGGCCGACGTGCCCGCCGGGCAGCGGCACCACGTCGTACCAGTCGCCACCGATCTGCAGGCCGGAACCGGCCGCGAGGTAGCGCACCGCGGTGGTCACCCCGGGGATGGACGGGACGGTGCGCGGCAGCATCACCCGCTGGAGGCCTGCCGCCAGCTCGTGCTCGGCGTCGTGCAGCCGGGCCCGGGCCAGCGACTGGGCGACCAGCCCGCCCAGGGTGGACAGCAGGGTGCGCTCGTCCGCGTCCAGCTCGCGCTCGTCGTCGAAGCTGACCACGCAGACGCCGATCGCCCGGCCGCTGGCCACCAGCGGCAGGTACGCCCAGGAGCCGCGGCCGGTGCGGCTGGTCTGCTCCCACACGTCGGGGTGACGGTCCTGGAAGTCCCCGCGGCTGGAGATGAAGACCGGGGTGCGGTGCTTGAGCGCCTCGGCGGCCGGGTGGCCGGCCGGCAGCACGGTGCGGTCCCAGACGGCGAGCGCCTGCGAGCGGTAGCCGGAGGCACCGAGGATCCGGGCCCGTCCGGCCTCGAAGGAGGCGAGCACCAGACCGTCCGGCGGCAGTCCGGGCAGCGGCAGCTCGGTGAACACCCGGGCCACGTCACGGACGGTGACCGCCTCGGAGAGGGCGCGCGCGGCCTCCTTGATGAACCGGGAGCGCTCCTCGCGCAGCAGGGCCATCCGGTCGGCCCGGTCGCGCTTGTGCAGCTCGACGGTGGCGTCCCAGACGAAGCCCACCATCCTGGAGGCCCGGCCGAAGGCGTCCGCGAGCACCCGGCCGCGGAAGCGCACCGCCCGCATCGTGCCGTTCGGCCCGACGGTGCGGTAGTAGGCGCCGCACTGGCCGAGCTCGGCCACCGCACGCTCGACCCGGCGACGCACCACGGGCGCGTCCTCGGGGTGCAGCAGGGAGAGGAAGGAGGCGGCGGTGCGGTCGAAGCGGCCCCGCTCGACGGCGTCCAGTCCGATGATCGCGCAGGCCCGCTGGTCGCCCTCCAGGACGTCGCGGCGGATGTCCCAGTCGAAGGAGCCGATGCCGTTGGCGGCCATCGCGGGCTCCAGCCAGTCCGGCATGGAGTCGGCGGAGGAGGGCGGCAGCCCGCCGGACAGCACGGGCGCCAGCCGCCCCGAGGCGAGCGCGGGCGAGGTGCGGACGGAGTTGCGGCGGGTGGCCTGGGCGGGCGGGCGAGGAGCGGGCGGGTGCGGCTCCACGGCGGACGTGCCGGGAGGAAGCGCCGGCCCCGGCGACTCGGGCTCAGTGGGCATGCTGCTCCTGCCGCTGCCGTGGCGGACCGCGCCGACCGTCCGGACGGGCCGCGTGGCGGTGTGATGGGTCGTGCTGGATCGGACGGTGCCGACGGACGGGGGTCAGTCGAGGCTCGGTCTCCCCGCTGTTTCCCGCACGTGGACACACATTCCCACCATCCTGTCCAATGTTCGGCCCAGCGGCAATGGCAACGGGCCGGAAATCTTGCGCTCCGCCTTGTGTTCAGGGCTTGCTTCGGGAACAGATCAATCGACGGCGAACAATTCTGCGGGCGTCGCACGGAACGACGACGGTCGGTGCCACGGACTGCCGGTGCCACGGACTACCGGTGCCACGGACTGCCGGCGCTCACGGCAGCGCGAGTTCGAACCAGGTGATCTTGCCGTCGCCGCGCAGCTGCACGCCCCAGGAGTCCGCGAGCGCTTCCACCAGCAGCAGGCCGCGCCCCGAGGTCGCGTACTCGGTTTCCGGCTCGCGCCGCCGGCCGGGCAGTCGGCTCGCGCCGTCCTGCACCTCGACCCGCAGCCGGCTGTCCGAGCCGAGCACCGCGTCGAAGACCGCGCCCTTGGTGGTGTGCTGCAGCGCGTTGGTGACCAGTTCGGAGGAGAGCAGCTCGGCGGTGTCGGACAGCTCCGGCACCCCCCAGTGGCTCAGCGCCGTGCGCAGCCGGTGCCTCACCGCGCCCACCGCGACCAGGTCGGCCGGGTCGAGCGTCAGGTGCAGCCGGCGGTGCAGGGCGCACCCCGGGGCCGAGGCACCCGGCAGGGCCGTTCCGGCGCCGCCGACCGGACCCTGGGCCGGCCCGGACCGGTAGGCGTCGCCCGAACTCGTCCGCTGCCGCGGGAATCGCGACTGACCGTCCATCAACAGATGCCCCCGCCCTCAAATCCGGGCCCCCGCCTCCGGATCCCCCGCCGGCCGGGTGGCCCCCTCGTACTGACCACCATCCTCATGCCCAGTTGACGGCGTTTGCAACAGTGTGCGTCCGATCACGTGGGGTGAAAGGGGCACGGGGAGGTTCACGTGATCCAACTGCTCGCGCCGGACGGGTTTGCGAAGCGCAGAGCCTGTTTTCGAGACCGCCCCCACCCGATCCCGCGCACACCCGGCGCCCGTACGGACCGTGCGCGGGGCCGCGCGCCCCCACCCTCGCTCCTGCCGCGCGCCGCCCGTTTCCCGCCGCCCGATTCCCGCCGCCCGATTCCCGCCGCCGTAGTGGCTCCGCCCGCCCCGGCCGCGGCGGCCCCGCTCACCCCCGCCGCCCGCCCGACAAGCCGAAGCCCCGTCGAGCGGCAACGCTGGACACGAGGCCCCGGTGCGGGTTCAATGGCCCGAGATGTTTGAACGCCGTTCTAACATCGTCCCGGGAAGCCCTCCCCCACCGGCCCCGAGCCCTCCCCCTCCCCGGCGACCGCGAGCGAGGAACCGTGCGACTGACCCCCACCGAGCGGGACCGGCTGCTGATCTTCACAGCAGCCGAACTGGCCCGCGCCCGCCGCGCCCGGGGCGTACGCCTCAACATCCCCGAGGCGACCGCCCTGATCGCGGACACCGTCTGCGAGGCCGCCCGCGACGGCCGCCGCCTCGCCGAGGCCATCGAGGCCGGCCGCTCCGTCCTCACCGCCGACGACGTGCTGCCCGGCGTGCCCGACGTGGTCACCGTCGTCCAGGTCGAGGCCGTCTTCGACGACGGCACCCGCCTCGCCGTCGTCAACGACCCCTTCAAGGGCGCCGGCTCGCTCGGCGACGAAGCCCCCGGCGGCGCGCTGGCCGGCGACGGCGCCGGCTACGACCCGGTCGAGGAGACGCTGCTCATCCCCGTCCACAACACCTCCCAGGTACCGATCTCGGTCACCTCGCACTTCCACTTCTTCGAGGCCAACCCGCGCCTGGCCTTCGACCGCGCCGCCGCCTACGGCACCCACCTGGCCGTCCCGGCCGGCTCCTCGGTCCGCTTCGACCCCGGCGCCACCGTCGAGGTCGGCCTCGTCCCGATCGGCGGCGAGCGCGTCGCGATCGGCTTCGCCGGACTCGTCGACGGCCCCCTGGACGCCCCCGGCGCCAAGGAGGCCGCCCTCGCCAAGGCCCGCGCCACCGGCTACCTGACCGGCTTCGACGACCGGTTCGACGACCAGGAGGTGCCGTCATGAGCTCGATCTCCCCGCACGACTACATCTCCGTACACGGCCCGCGGGCCGGCGACCGGATCCGGCTCGGCGACAGCGGACTGATCGTCCGCGTCGAATCCGACTCCCAGGCCCCCGGCGACGAGTTCCTGGCCGGCTTCGGCAAGACCGCCCGCGACGGGATCCACCTCAAGCCCGCCGCCGTCCGCGACACCTGCGACGTCGTGATCAGCAACGTGCTGGTCATCGACGCGGTCCAGGGCATCCGCAAGACGTCCATCGGCCTGATCGGCGGCCGGATCGCCGCCATCGGACGGGCCGGCAACCCCGACACCCTGGACGGCGTCGACGTGGTCGTCGGCACCGGCACCACGATCGTCTCCGGCGAAGGCCTGATCGCCACCGCCGGCGCCGTCGACACCCACGTCCACCTGCTCTCGCCGCGGATCATGGAGGCCTCGCTCGCCTCCGGCGTCACCACCGTCATCGGCCAGGAGTTCGGCCCGGTCTGGGGCGTCGGCGTCAACTCCCCCTGGGCGCTGCGCCACGCCTTCAACGCCTTCGACGCCTGGCCGGTCAACATCGGCTTCCTGGCGCGCGGTTCGTCCTCCGACGAGGCCCCGCTGACCGAGGCCCTGGCCGAGGGCGGCGCCTCCGGCTTCAAGGTGCACGAGGACATGGGCGCCCACACCCGCGCGCTGGACACCGCGCTGCGCGTCGCCGAGCAGTACGACGTCCAAGTCGCCCTGCACACCGACGGGTTGAACGAGTGCCTGTCGGTCGAGGATACCCTGCGGGTGCTCGAGGGCCGCACCATCCACGCCTTCCACATCGAGGGGTGCGGCGGCGGACACGTCCCCAACGTGCTCAAGATGGCCGGGGTGCCGAACGTCATCGGCTCCTCCACCAACCCCACCCTGCCCTTCGGCCGGGACGCCCTCGGCGAGCACTTCGGCATGATCGTCTCCGCGCACGACCTCAAGGTCGACCTGCCCGGCGACGCCGCCATGGCCCGCGACCGCATCCGGGCCGGCACCATGGGCGCCGAGGACGTGCTGCACGACCTCGGGGTCATCGGCATCACCTCCTCCGACGCCCAGGGCATGGGCCGCGCCGGCGAGACCGTACGCCGCACCTTCGCCATGGCCGGCAAGATGAAGGCCGAACTCGGCCCGCTCGACGGTGGGTTCGGGACCACCGAGGGCGGCGACGACAACGAGCGGGTGCTGCGCTACATCGCCAAACTCACCATCAACCCCGCCATCGCCCACGGACTCTCGCACGAGGTCGGCTCGATCGAGACCGGCAAGCTCGCCGACATCGTGCTCTGGCGCCCCGACCACTTCGGCGCCAAACCGCAGCTCGTCCTCAAGGCCGGCTTCCCCGCGTACGGCGTCGTCGGCGACCCCAACGCCTCCACCGACCGCTGCGAACCCCTCGTCCTCGGGCCCCAGTTCGGCGCCCACGGCGCGACCGCCGCCGACCTCTCGGTCGCCTTCGTCGCCCAGGCCGCCGCCGACGGCGCCTACCTCGACCGGCCCGCCGACGGACTCCCCACCCGCCGACGCCGGGTCGGCGTCCGCGGCACCCGCGGCATCGGGCCGCGCGACATGGTGCGCAACACCCGCACCGGCCACGTCGAGGTCACCGAGACCGGACTGGTCTCGCTCGACGGCGCGCCACTGCGCTCCGAACCGGCGGACAGCGTCTCGCTCAGCCGCCTCTACTTCCTCTGACCCTTGCCCTCCTCAAGTCTTCACGTCTTCAAGGATCTGATGATGACCACCCCCACGTCCGCCACGCCCGCCTCGCTCGGCTACCGGATGCCCGCCGAGTGGCACCCCCACGACCGCACCTGGATGGCCTTCCCCACCACCAACCCCACCTTCGACACCCCGGAGAACCTGCACACCGGGCGCGAGGCCTGGGCCGCCGTGGCCAACACCATCGTCCGGTACGAGCCGGTCACGCTGATCGTCAACACCGGCGAGACCGCGGACGCCCGCAAGTACGTCTCCGAGGCCGTCGAGATCGTCGAACGCCCGCTGGACGACGCCTGGATGCGCGACATCGGCCCGTCCTTCCTGATCGACGGCAAGGGCTCGCTCGCCGCCGCCGACTGGATCTTCAACGGCTGGGGGGCCCAGTCCTGGGCCCGCTGGGACAAGGACCAGCACATCGCCGAGCACATCAGCGAACTGACCGCCGTCCAGCGCTTCGCCTCCCGGCTGATCAACGAGGGCGGCGGCATCCACGTGGACGGCGAGGGCACCGTCCTGGTCACCGAGACCGTCCAACTCGGCGAGGGCCGCAACGCCGACTGGACCAAGGAGCAGGTCGAGGCCGAACTGCACGCCTTCCTCGGCACCACCAAGGCCGTCTGGCTGCCCCGCGGACTCACCCGCGACTACGACGAGTTCGGCACCCGCGGCCACATCGACATCGTCGCCTCCTTCGTCCGCCCCGGCGTCGTCGTCGCCCACGTCCAGCCCGACCCGGCCCACCCCGACCATGCGGTCTGCCAGGAGCTCGTCGCCATCCTGCGCGCCGCCACCGACGCCCGCGGCCGGCAGCTCGACGTCATCGAACTCCCCGCGCCCACCGTCCTGTTCGACGAGGACGGCGAGCCGGTCGACTACTCCTACATCAACCACTACGTGGCCAACGGCGCCGTCGTCCTCTGCGCCTTCGACGACCCGCGCGACCGGGAAGCCGCCGACATCCTCGCCCAGGCCTACCCCGGCCGCACCGTCGAACTCGTCGACGCCCGCGAGATCTTCGCCAACGGGGGCGGCATCCACTGCATCACCCAGCAGCAGCCCAAGGCCTGACCGGGCCCGACCGGGCATGACCGGGCCCGGCTACCGGAGTGGGGGCGCACACCCCCGCTCCGGTAGCGTTCGGTCCTCCGCCACCCGCCCACCAGGAAGCAGCACCGCCATGGCCGACCCCCGCCCGCGCCGCCCGGCGCGCCCCCGCGAGGAGGTCTACGCCACCGCCCGGGCCGCGATCGCCGAACACGGACTCGCCAAACTCACCATGGCCGGGCTCGGCAAGCAGCTCCAGATGAGCGCCGGACACCTGCTCTACTACTTCGGCAGCAAGGACCAGCTCCTGCTGGAAACCCTCCGCTGGAGCGAGGACCAACTCGGCGCCCGCCGGCGCGAAGCCCTCGCCGACCCCGCCCTCGACCCCTGGCAGCGGCTCGACGCGTACCTGCGCCTCTACCTGCCCGACGGCCCCGGAGACCCGCGCTGGATCCTCTGGGTCGAGGTCTGGGGCCGCTCCCCCGCCAGCGCCGAACTCCGCCAGGGCCAGCAGGAGATCGAAGCCCCCTGGCAGGCCGATCTGGTCACCCTCATCGACCAGGGCACCGCCACGGGCCACTTCACCCCCGGCCCCACCGCCGACCGCGCCACCCAGCTACGCGCCCTCCTCGACGGCCTCGCCGTCCCCATCGCCATCGGCCTCCCGGCCACCCCCACCCCCGCGGCCCTCACCCAAGCCACCGCGGTCGCCGCCATCCTGCTCCGCACCTGAGGCCCCGGACGGGGCTGACAGGGCTGACAGGGCTGACAGGGCTGACAGGGCTGACAGGGCTGCGCGAGAAGTCGGCCGGGCCGACTTCTCGCGCAGAACCGCGGGCCCGGCCGCCAACGCTCTGCCGCCGACGCTCTGCCGCCGCCCCGGGCCGCGGCGCAGCCCGGGGGCGACCGACCGGGCGTCCCGCGTGGCGTGCCTTCCTTTCGGACGATTATGCCGACCGGTCTATAGATTTGCTGGCCAGTTAGTGCCTGTTCTCGCGCGGTGCACCCCTGAGGAATGAACCGACCGGTCTACTGATTCCCTCGCTCTCAGCGTCGCCGCCGTCCCGCTGGCACGAGAAGTCGGCGGGGCCGACTTCTCGTGCAGCGCGCTGCCCGGACAAGTAGGCAGACCGGTCTACAGATTCCCTCGGACGCTCGCCACTCCTGCACCAAAAGTCGGCCCCGCCGACTTCTCGTGCAGACCGCCGGTCCACCGAGTTGCGGCCGCCGGCACGGCCCTCGCTCCCGATGAGCGGCGGGCACTCGCACAGGACTGCACCGGAAGTCGGCTGGGCCGACTTCCGGTGCAGCGAGCTCCATGCTCTCGGTCAGGTGCCCGGCCCGGACCTTCGGACAGCGCGCCCAGGTGCGCGACACGTCAGGGGCCTCGGCTCGGGTGCCCGGTCTGCAGGGGGTCCGTCATTCGGTCCAGATGGCGGCGGCGGTGCGGTCGTCGGCGTAGCCCTTGGCGCGGACTTGGACCTGGCGGAGGAAGTCGACGGTGCCCGGGGGGTGGGGGTGCGCCCAGTGGGAGGAGAGGAAGTGGGCGACGGCGGGTTCGTCGGCGATCGGGTGGGAGAGGCCCGGGGTGCAGAGGAGCAGGATGTCGCCCGGGGTAGCGGGGACGAGACGGAAGCGGAACGGGCGCGGGTCCGAGACCGGGGCGTCCGGGACGGGCGGCTGGCCGTCCGGGTGGTGGAGCAGCCGGGCCCCGTAGGCGTCGATCCAGTGGCCGGAGCGCAGCAGGTAGAGCCCGCCGGGCCCGACGCCGAAGGCGGCGCGGTAGCCGGCTGCCGGGTCGAGCGACATCAGCAGGCAGTGCAGCGAGGCCGGGGACGGGGTGTCGTCCCCCTCGGCCCGGGGTGCGAGGGCACGCAGCGGGGCGGCGGCGCCGGTGGCCAGGCGCTGGAGGCCGTAGCGGAGCCGGTCGCGGGCGCCGTCGCGCAGGTCGGCGGCGAGGCCGGTCCGGCTGCGCCCGATCGCGGCAGCGAGCTGGCGGCAGGCCTCGCCCGCCCCAGCGGCGACGGCCTGCGGGGTGAGGGACTCGTCCTCGGCCCCGCCGGTGCGGTCGTAGCCGGCGAGGACGGCGAGCAGCAGTCCGTCGGGGCCGTCGCCGAACCTGGTGACCAGCAGACTGTCCCGGCGCGGTTCGCCGCGGTAGCGGGCGGAGTCGCCTCGTACGGAGACGGCGCGCAGCACGGTCGTCCCGTACTGGGCGCCTTCGAGCGCGGTGTCCGGGACGACCGTGTCGAGGGTGCCCGGGTCCGTCTCCGGTACGGCGGTCGGCTCGGGGCCGTAGGTCGGGGGGCGCTCGCCGACGTGGGGCACGGCGGGAGGGGTGCGGATGGCGAGGCGCGGGTCGGGGACGGGGGCCACGGATTCCGGGTCGGGCTGCGGCGCGTGGTCGGGTTCGGGTTCGGGGGCCGGTTCCTTGGCCGCCGGGGGTTCGGGGGCGGCGGCAGGCTCGGGCTCCGGCTCGGGATCAGGTTCGGGGGCCGGCTCGGGCTCCGGCTCGGGATCAGGCTCGGGTTCCGCTGCCACAGTGGGTTCCGGCTGGGGTTCGGGGGTCGGCTCCGGCTTCTCCAAGGAGACCGGGGTCGCGGGCTCCCCGGGCTCCGACGCGGGTTCCGAAGCCGGCACCTCGGGGATGTCGGGGGCGGGGGCGGGGAGCTGGTGGGTGTCGGGCGAGGTGCGTTGGTGTCCGATGCCGCCGCCGGTGCCCTCGATGACGCCGAGCGCGTCGTCGAACCAGTCGTCGATGCTGTCCCGCTCCGCTGCGGGCACGACGGCCGCCTCCGGCGGCGCCGTGCGCTGCGGCCCGATCAGTCCGGCGGCCGTGTCGAACCAGTCGTCGACGCTGCCGTCGCCGGAGTCGGCGTCCGGGGTGTCGGGGAGGGTGCCCGCCGGGCCGTCGTAGACGGTGTCCCACCAGCCGTCGTCGGGCCGGGGCGGCTGTGCGGGTGCACCCTGCTTGCTCATCTGGCGGCTCCTGGTCGGTCCGTGGTCGCGCCGCCCCCGGCGGGGCCGGACTGGCGTCATTGTCTCCAAGTGCAACGACCGTGTCCGGGTTTCGACGACAACCGGTCACCGACCGGATCTTCCCGGCCACCGCGCTCACCTGCCGGTTCGTGGGTGCCGGGGCGGTGGGGTGGGCGATGGGGTGGGGCGGGTGTCGCGGCCGCGTCCGTATCCGTTCCGTCCGTGCTTGCCGGATGTGCCCCGAGCAGGGCGTTTCCTGGACATTGCGGCGTATTGGGGGTCGAAAATGAGGGCCTGGTAGGGGCATCGCTTCACCCGTTCGGCTGATTAAATGTGCGCATGACCGCGTCGGCCCCGAGCTCACACCGACCGGGGAGGGCCGCACCGGCGGGCCGCCCGGCGGGTGCGCTGTTGGTCCTGTTGCTGGTCGCCCTGCTGACGTCGCTGCCGTGTTCGGGCCTGGCGAGGGCGGACGAACCCGTCCGCCCGGCTCCGGCCCCGGTGAGCGCCGTGTCGCTGGTGAGTGCGGCGGAGGCGGTCGCGCCGGCCCCGCGCGCCGGTGACGCCGCCCGGGCCTCCGACCACCTCCACCGGTTCACGGAGCAGCAGGACCACTGGATCCTGTGCACCGCCGACGGCCAGCCGCCGCGCAACAACGGCTGCTCCAGCCACCCGTTCTGCCCGCAGGACGCCCAGTTGCCGAATCCGCCGCCGCACCCGCATCCCGTCGGGGCGCCGTTGACCGTGCCGGCGCCCCAGGTGCTGCCCCGGGTCGTGCCGGCGGGTCTGCTGGACGGTCCGCGCCCCTCGCCCGATCTGCACGAACTCCAGGTCCACCGGTCCTGAGCGGAACCCACCGCCGACGCCCCTGTCGGCGGGTCCGCCCCTCCCCCCACTTCAGCCGACCGCCGCCACAGCCGTGCGCGGCGGGGACAAGGACAACCATCATGGGTTCCGCCTCCAAGCAGTCCAACAAGCCCGGCGCCAAGGGCAACGTCGACCGCCGCGCCCGGATCGCCGAGCTGCGCGCCGCCGAGCAGCGCCGCGACCGCCGCAACAAGATCATCGCCTCGGTGGCCGCCGGTGTGCTGGTGGTCGGTGCGATCGGCACCGCCACCTGGTTCGTCATGGACCAGAACCAGAAGAAGAAGGACCGCGTGGCCGCCGCCAATGCGGACATCCCGGGCGTGAAGACCTTCGGCGACCTGAGCCGCAACCACGTCAAGGAGAAGGTCAACTACCCCATGACCCCGCCGGTCGGCGGCGACCACAACGCGGTCTGGCTGGACTGCATGGGCCACGTCTACGACCAGCCGGTCGAGAACGAGCGCGCCGTCCACTCGCTGGAGCACGGCGCGGTCTGGGTGACGTACAACGGCAAGGCCACGCCGGACGACATCAAGACCCTCTCCGACAAGGTCAAGACCACCCCGTACTCGCTGATGAGCCCGTACCCGGACGAGCAGGGCACCATCACCCTGAACGCCTGGAGCACCCAGCTGATCGTGGACAGCGCCAGCGACCCGCGGGTCAACCAGTTCTTCACCAAGTACGTCCAGGGCAAGCAGACCCAGGAGCCGGGCGCCTCCTGCACGATGGGGCAGATGTGACCGCCGAGGGGGCCCGCCCCGCGGACGCCGTAGCGGCGGACGCCGACCCGGCGGAGGCAACGGCGACGGAGGCGGAAGCGGCCGCCCGAACGGGCCGCCGTCGGATGTGGTGGCCGGCCGCGCTGGCCGCCGCGGTGGCGCTGGCGCTCGGGGTGCCGGCCCTGGTGGCCGGTTCGAACCCGGCCTCCGGGTCCTCCTCGGTGGCCGTCCCGGCCGACGACTCGCCCGAGGCCGGGTTCGCCCGCGACATGGCGACCCACCACCAGCAGGCGGTGGACCTGTCGTTCATCGTCCGGGACCGCACCACCGACGAGCCGACCCGCACCCTGGCCTTCGACATCATCAACACCCAGGCCAACCAGCGCGGGATGATGATGGGCTGGATCGACCAGTGGGGGCTGTCGCAGCACTCGCCGGCCAAGCCGATGGCGTGGATGAAGATGGGCCACGACTACCCGGCGCACGACGGTTCGCTGATGCCCGGCATGGCCACCAACACCCAGATGGCGAAGCTGCGTTCGCTCAGCGGCCGGGACGCCGAGGTGTACTACCTGCAGCTGATGATCGAGCACCACAAGGGCGGCGTCGAGATGGCCCAGGGCTACGTCGACATGGCGAAGAACGACGCCGAGAAGCGGCTCGCCCAGTCGATGGTGGTCGCCCAGACCTCCGAGATGGAGCTGATGACCGACATGCTCAAGGAGCGCGGGGCCGCCCCCGGCGTGCCCGCGTCCTGACCCTGCTGTTTCCCGGACGGCCGGGGCGCGCGGGCGGTCCCGTACCGGTCCGCACCGCGCCCCGGCCGTCCGCCGTTCCCGTGCACGCCGTTCCCCGCGAGCGCCGTTCGCACGCACGCCTTCCCTACGCGCGCTTTCCCCACGCACATTGTTTCCCTGCACCTGGAGTTCCCGCATGACCACTGACGCGCCCTGGCTGATCGCCGGACTGGGCAACCCCGGCCCCTGGTTCCGGCTGACCCGGCACAACGCGGGCTTCCTGACCGTGGACCGGCTGGCCGAGCGGCACGGCGCCCGGTTCCGCCGGCGCGGGATCGGCAGCGTGGTCGCGGAGATCGAACTGGACGGCCGACGGGTGTTCCTGGCCAAGCCGCAGTGGTTCATCAACCTGTCGGGCCGCCCGGTGGCCGGCCTGATGCGCCGCTACGGGGTGCCGGTGGAGCACCTGGTGGTGGTCCAGGACGACCTGGACTTCGCTTACGGCTCCGGCAAGTTGAAGCGCGGCGGCGGGCCGGGCGGGCACAACGGGGTCCGCTCGGTGGGCGAGGTGCTCGGCACCCGGGACTTCGTCCGGCTGCGCTTCGGCGTCGGCCGCCCGCCGAAGGGCCAGAGTGTCGGCGACTACGTGTTGAAGAAGTTCTCGGACGAGGAACTGGCCGCGATGCCAGGGCTGTTGGACCGCTGCGCGGACGCGCTGGAGACGCTGGTGCGGCTCGGCCTGAACCGGGCCCAGGACGCCCTGAACGTCAGCGCGTCCTGAGGCCCTTCGGGCCGGAGGCCTTCCGGTCGGGGGCACTCCGGTCCCCGACCGGGCGGATGGGGGCCGCTGCCGGACGGGTCAGGGCGACGGCGGCCACCGCGACCACCGCGAGGACGACCAGCACCGTCCGCCCACCGGACGCCGCGCCCGCCAAGTGGACACCGAGGACGGACAGCGCCATGCCGAGCGCGGTGCCGAGGCTGCGCGCCATGTTCACCATGCCCCCGCCGACGGCCGAGCACTCCGCCGGGACCGCCCGCATCACCAGGGCGTTGTTGGCGGGCAGCAGCAGTCCCAGTCCGTACCCGGCGACCAGCAGCGGGGCGGCCACCGTCGCGCCCGAGGCCGGCAGCACGGCGAACAGCAGCAGCCCGGCGGCGGCCAGGCCGGACCCGAAGCGGCACCTGGTGACGTCCGACCAGCCGCGGGGCAGCAGCCCGCCGCCGACCGTCGCCGCGACGGCGAAGGCGGCGGGCAGCAGGGTGACCACCAACCCGGCGGCGGCCGTCGACACGCCCGCGCCGGTGAGCAGCACCGGGCCCAGTACGAGCGGGCAGAACAGCAGCAGGTAGCCGATCAGCGCGACCGCCAGCCCGGACCGCACCCCCGGGGTGTTGACCAGCCCGGGCGCCAGGATCGGCCGGGCCGCCCGCCGCTCCTGGCGCACCAGCGCCAGCGCGAGGACGGCGGCGGCCGCCAGCAGGACGGCGACGGCCCAGCCGGGCAGCGGCAGCCCGGAGGCGGTGGAGAGGGCGAGCAGCAGCGAGGTGGTCGCACCGGTGAGCAGCAGCATGCCGGGCAGGTCGAAGCGTGGCTCGGGCGTGCGGGGCTCGGGCGTGCGGGGCTCCGGGGCGCAGGGCTCCGGCCCACGGAGTTCCGGCCTGCGGGCGGCGGGGACGGTGGCAGCGGCGGGCCGGTCGGCGCAGGTCCCGGTGCGGGGCAGCAGGTACCAGCCGGCCACGATGCCGAACACCGCGATCGGCACGTTGACCCAGAACACCCACCGCCAGGAGGCGTGCTCCACCAGCAGCCCGCCGAGGCTCGGGCCGAGTGCCAGCCCGAGGCCCTGGGCGGCGGCCTGGATGCCGAGCGCGCGCCGCATCGCGTGCCCCGGTACGCCGCGGGCGACCAGCGCGACGCTGTTGGCCTGCATCATCGCGGCGCCGACGGCCTGCACGGCGCGGCAACCGACCAGGATCCACAGGCTGCCGGCGAATCCGGCGCCGAGGGAGGAGAGGCCGAAGACGGCGAAGCCGCCGACGTACATGGTCTTGCGGCCGACCAGGTCGGACAGCCAGCCGATCGGGGCCAGCAGGGCGACCAGGACGAGCAGGTAGGCGAGGGCCACCCATTCGACGGCGGCGAAGCCCGCGTCGAAGTGGCGGCCGAGGGCGGGGAAGACCAGGGCGATGACGCTGGCGTCGAGCTGGCCGAGGAAGGCGCCGAGGCAGACCGTGCCGACGGCCAGCCAGTGGGCGTGGCGCCAGCCGGCTATGCCGCGGGGCCGGGGCCGCTCGGTGAGCAGGCGCGCGGCAAGAGCGGTGGCGTTCATGCCGCAAATATATCGGATGCAGATATGTTCTTTCTACGAGTTGCTCGCCCTGCGATACGAAGCGTCTTGCGGTGCGTCCACACCGCGTCCGAAGGCCGGACGGCGCCCGGGGAACGCCCCGTACCAGGCGATACGCTGTCCGCCATGCCGTCGTCACCACACGTTCCCGACTCCGCCACCGAAAGCCCCGACCCGGTGGTCGAGCACGCCCGGCGGCTCACCGACACCGTCACCCGGCTGCGCCGCGCCCTGCGCAGCAGCATCCGCACCGACTACCCGTGGGAATCCCTGCCGATGGCGCAGGTCGAACTCCTCCAGACGCTCGCCGCCGCCCCGCTCCGGGTCGGCGAACTCGCCGCCCGCCAGCGGCTCGCGCCCAACACCGTCAGCGGACTGGTCGGCAAACTGCTCGAAGCCGGATTCGTCGACCGCCAGGCCGACCCCGGCGACCGGCGCACCGCCCGCATCGCCCTCACCCCCGCCGGACGGCGCCAGCTCGACGACTGGCAGCACGCCCACGAACGCCGGATCGCCACCGCCCTGGGCACCCTCGACCCGGCCGACCGCGAGGCCGTCGTGCATGCCCTGCCCGCGCTGGAACAGCTCGCCCGCGCCCTCGCCCAGCCCGGGGCGACCGGCCCGGAGGGGCCCGTGGGCGGGTGAAAACCGCTGGTGGACGAGTTCCGGCGGGCGCTACCGTCACCGGCATGACCACCGCCGAGGTGCAGATCGAGCCCTGGACGGACGCCGACCTCGCGCTGCTGCGCCGGGTGAACACCCCGGAGACGAAGAAGCACGTCGGCGGGCCGGAGACGGAGGAGCAGCTGCTCGTCCGGCACGCGCGCTACCTGGACTTCGTCCCGTCCGGACTGGGCTGCATGTACCGCATCGTGCTACTGCCCGAGGGCGCGGCGGTCGACACGGCCGTCGGCACAGCCGTCGGCACGGTCGGCTACGGCACCCGCACCTGGGCCGGCGAGACCGTGCACGAGATGGGGTGGAACGTCCTGCCCGAGCACCAGGGGCGCGGCATCGCCGTGGCCGCCACCCGCGCCGCCGTCGCGGCCGCCCGGCGCGAGGCCGCGCACCGGTTCCTGCACGCCTTCCCCTCGGTGGACAACCCCGCCTCCAACGCGGTGTGCGCGAAGGCCGGGTTCACCCTGCTCGGCGGGACCGAGTTCGAGTTCCCGCCCGGGCGGTTCATGCGCAGCAACAACTGGCGGGTGGACCTTCGGGGTTGAGGCCCTGCGGGCGCGGACTTTCAGAACAGGGTGCCGCTCTCCAGCTCCAGCAGCCAGCGCTTGCGGTCCACGCCCGCGGCGAAGCCGGTGAGCGCGCCGTTGGCGCCGAGCACCCGGTGGCAGGGGCGCACGATCAGCAGCGGGTTGGCGCCCACTGCTCCGCCGACCGCCCGGACCATCCGCGGCTCCTGCCCGGCCAGCTCGGCGAGTTGGCCGTAGGTCACGGTCGTGCCGTACGGGACCTCGTCCAATGCGGCCCAGATCCGGCGGCGGAACTCGGTGCCCTCGGGGGCCAGCGGGAAGTCGAAGTCGGTGCGCTCGCCGGCGAAGTAGGCGGTCAGCTGGGCGACCGGCTCGGCCAGGGCCTCGGGGTCGAACTCCCAGTCGTCGGCGGGCTCCGCCAGCGCGTACTTCTGCCCGGGCGCGGTGACCGTGGCCAGGGCCGCGGGGCCGCCGTCCTCGGGCAGCACGCCGCTGAGCAGCAGCGGGCCGAGCGGGCTCTCCATGGTGGTGTAGACGGTGGTGCTCATGCCGGGTCGTTCTCCGTTCCGGTGTTCGTGCTCGTGCTCATGGTCGTGGTCGTGCCGGTGCTGGTGCTCGTGCTGGTGCCGGTGCTTGCGGGGCCGGCCCACAGCCGGTGGACGGCGTACGAGCGCCACGGGGCCCAGGCCTCGGCGGCGCGGGCGGCGGCCTTCGGGTCGCCGGGGGCGCCGAGCCGGACCAGGCCGTGCTTGACGCCCACGTCGCTCGGGAGGAAGACGTCGGGGTCGGCGAGGGCGCGCATCCGCAGGTAGCCGACCGTCCAGGGGCCGATGCCGGGCAGGGCCAGCAGCCGGGCGGCGGCCTCCTCCCGGTCGACCCCGCCGTCCAGGCGCACCACGCCCTCCGCCAGTGCGGCGCACAGGCCGGTGAGCGCCCGGCGGCGGGCCGCGGGCATCGCGAAGTCCTCCGGGTCGGCGGTGGCCAGCACCGCCGCCGAGGGGAAGAGCAGCCGCAGGCCGCCGCTCGGCTCGGGCAGCGCGACGCCGTACTTCTCGGCGAGCCGGCCCGCCAGGGTACGGGCGGCGCCGACGGTGATCTGCTGGCCGAGCACGGCGCGGACGGCGAGCTCGTGCGGCTCCACATGGCCGGGCGAGCGCAGCCCGGGGCGCTGGTGGACCAGCGGGCCGAGCACCGGGTCGGCGCCGAGCTGCTCGTCCACGGTGTCCGGGTCGGCGTCCAGGTCGAAGAGGACGCGCAGGCGCTGGACAGCGGTCGGCAGGTCGCGCAGGTCGGCGAGCAGCAGGCGGCAGTCCAGCCAGCCGCGGGTGCGCGGGTCCCGCGGGGCGAGGCCGTCGACCTCGGCGATGCCGTGCCCGTACGGGAGCGCGAGGGTGCGCCGGTAGGTGCGCACGCCGGGGCGCGCGCCGGGCACCACCTCCTCCACGCCGGGGACGGCGCGCAGTTCGAGGAAGTCGATCAGGTGGTCGCTGTCCAGCGCGCCGCGGTAGGCCAGGCGCAGGGTGAGGCCGCCGGCCGGGGTCGGTGTGCGGCGACCGGCCACGACCTCGGCACGCAGGCCGCTGGGGGTGCGGTCGTAGACCTCGCGCACGGTGTCGTTGAACTGCCGGACGGAGGCGAAGCCGGCCGCGAACGCGATGTCGGTGACGGGCAGTTCGGTGGTCTGGAGGAGCAGTCGGGCGGTCTGGGCGCGGCGGGCCCGGGCCAGCGCGATCGGGCCCGCGCCGAGCTCGGCGGTGAGCTGGCGCTGCAGCTGCCGGGCGCTGTAGCCGAGGCGGTCGGCAAGGCCCGCGACGCCCTCGCGGTCCACCACGCCGTCGCCGATCAGGCGCATCGCGCGGCCGACCAGGTCGGCGCGGTGGTTCCACTCCGGGGAGCCCGGCACGGAGTCCGGGCGGCACCGGCGGCAGGCGCGGAAGCCGGCGCCCTGGGCGGCCGCGGCGCTGGGGTAGAAGCGGCAGTTGGCGCGCTTGGGGGTCACGGCGGGGCAGCTCGGTCGGCAGTAGATGCCGGTGGAGGTGACGGCCGTGAAGAAGACGCCGTCGAAGCGGGAGTCTCGGCTGTCCACGGCTCGGTACCGGATGTCGTCGTCGATCACGTTGTCCAGTCTGCGGGATCGGGCGGGGAGTGACTGGCGGAAATCAGACATCGCCGTCGGGGCTTCCCCCCTCCCCTCCCCCTCCCCCACCCTCCCTCCTCCTCCACCCACCACCGCGCCCGGCCAGCCGGCCCGCCTACCCACCCACCCACCGGCTACGCCCTGTGCCTACCGCACCCATCGCACCTACTGCCGGGCGCCTCGCGCGCATCGCACCTGTGCAGGGCTCGCTCGGCCCGCACAGTCCTGCCCTGCCAGAGCCTGCCCGGCCCCACCGGGCAGGCTCTGGCTCTGCCTGGCTCCGCCCCAGCCCGTCCCGCGCTGACCGACTGCCGGCCAGTCGGTCGGCGCGGGTGGTCTGGCCCGGTCTGCCGGACCGACGCTGGGCTGTTGCTCCCTTGCTCCGTTGCTCCGTTGCGTTCTCGCGCCAAGGACGGATCCGGTCAGCGCTTCACCGGACCTCCTGTCGCGCGCATCGACTTGGTGATCGCCTTCCACTTGTTCAGCCGGGCCTTGGCGACCCGGGCATCGGTGCGCGAGGCGATCCACTCGTTCTCGCGCTGGAGTTTGAGGTAGCTGTCCATCCGGCGCTGCGGCAGGGTGCCGTCCTCCAGCGCCGCGCGGACCGCGCAGCCGGGCTCGGTGTGGTGGTTGCAGTCGTGGAAGCGGCAGCCCTCGGCCAGCTCGGCGATGTCGGCGAAGGCCAGGTCCACCCCCTCGCCACCGTAGAGGCCGACCTCGCGCAGCCCGGGGGTGTCGATCAGCACGCCCCCGCCGGGCAGCGGTATCAGCTCGCGCGTGGTCGTGGTGTGGCGCCCCTTCTGGTCGACCTCGCGGGCCTCCTGGACGGTCATCACCTCGGAGCCGACCAGCGCGTTGGTGAGGGTGGACTTGCCCACGCCGGACTGGCCGATCAGCACGGTGGTGCCCGGAGCGCAGGCGCGGAGCACATCGATGCCCTCGCCCGTCTCCGCGCTGACCACCAGCACGGTGACGCCCGGTGCAACGCCCTCGACGTCGGCCCGGATGAACTCGGCGTCGTCGACGAGGTCGGCCTTGGTGAGGACGACCAGCGGTTCGGCGCCGGACTCCCAGGCCAGGGCGAGGAAGCGCTCGATCCGCCCGAGGTCGGGATCGGCCGCGAGCGAGGCGGTGATCAGCACGGTGTCGACGTTGGCCGCCAGCACCTGGCCGTCGGAGCGCTTGCCGGCCACCTTGCGGATGATCGCGGTGGAGCGCGGGAGCAGCGCGGAGACGGCGGCCATCGGCTGGGCGTGCAGGTCGACGGCGGCCCAGTCGCCCGTGCAGGGGCAGTTGATCATGTCGGCGTCGCCCACCGGCCGGGTGTCGAGCCGGACGGTGCGCAGCTCGCCCGTCTCCGGGTCGGCCAGGACGGCGTCGCACTGGCCGCGGTCGACCCGGGTGATCCGGGCCGGGAGCAGCCCGGCCTCGGCGAGCGGGGCGAAGAACTCGTCGAGCTCGGGCGTCCAGCCGTAGCGGGCCAGCGGGGAGCTCTCGGTGGAGAGGGAGGAGGGGGACAGTGGAACGGAGGCAGCGTTGAACAACGCAGTGGCCCTTCGGGAGGAGATGGTCCCGGCGGGCTACGGCTGGCGCGGAAGGCTCAGCCGGCGGCCGGGAAGAGGAGGTGAACGCGCGCGCTGCCCAGGGCAGCTATCGGGGCGACAACGACCACGGGGGTTCACCTCCTGCTCTCTACTCCTCGGGCGGCCCAATGGCCCCCGAACCTGATGTGTCACACGCTAGCGGGGCGGGGGATGGTGGCCAACCTATTTTTGACCTGCGGAAATGCGCTGGGGAGGGGGCCGAGCCGACGCGGCGCCGGGCGGTTGGCCGACACCCGAGGGGCCACATGTGGCCCGCCCGCCCAGAGGGTCCCGGACGCCCCCGCCCGCCTACCCGCCGTAGCGGTGCTTGAGGTTCGGGTCGTCCAGCCACCACGGCCGCATCCCGTTCTCCTCTTCCTCCGGCAGCCCCGCCGCCCGGGCCTGCGCCGCCTGCGCCTCGAAGCGGGCGTCCAGCTCGGCGTCCACGGCCTTGATCTCCTCGCGCCCCTGCACCACCATCCGCCGCACCAGCGCGGCCAGGAACGGCAGGCCGACGAGGTCGCCCAGCACCCAGAAGGCGTTGCCTCCCCAGGTCTGGTCCTGCGCCAGGCTCGGCCCCCAGGGCCGCCCGAGCGCCACGTAGTGGTGCTCGGCGACGAGGTGGCCGCCGTAGATCAGCACGATCCCCAGCCCGGCGTCGAAGATAACCTCGGCGAAGGTGATGAACAGCCCGACCAGGTGCGGGTACTCGTGCCCGACCGGGTCGAGCTGCAGCCGCGGCCAGAAGTAGGCGAGGCCCAGCAGCACCAGCGACAGGTGCAGCACCGCGTTGCCGACGCCGCTGGAGACCGACCACTCGTACCAGGGCGTGAAGTAGAGGAGCCACGGCGGCGCCATCAGCAGCGCGGTGGAGACCGCCGGGAACATCAGCACCTTGGACGGCCTGCTGCGCAGCGCCCGCAGGATCCGCTCCCGCCGCTGCTCCGGCGAGGACTCGACGAGCAGCGAGACGGGGGCGCCGAGCGCGAGCAGCAGCGGGACGACCATGAGCAGCAGCACGACCTGCACGGCCCGGTCGGTGAAGAGGACGCGCTCGTACACCCCGAGGCCGGAGCAGGTGCACCAGATCCACAGCAGCAGCCCGCCGAGGAAGGCCGCGGTGCGGGTGGGCTGCCAGCGCGCGCCGTCGCCGCGGTTGACGGTGCGCACCGCGGTCAGGTACCAGCCGCCGAGCAGGGCCGACAGGGCGAGCACCACCGGTTCGAAGGTCCAGGAGGCGGCCAGGTCGGACCACTGCCAGGCCGGCGGCCCGCTGTAGGCGAGCGCGTGGGCCGCGCCGCCGGGACCGAGTGCCCGGGCCGCGCCGTCCACCGCGTAGTCGACCGCGCCGTTCATCCGTCCGCCCACCTCATCCGCACCCACCACCCAGCCGTCGCCCGCGGTCGCCGGAACGTCGCCGGAACGTCGCCGGAACGTCGCCGGAACGTCGCCGGAACGTCGCCGGGAGTCGCCGGGCAGGGGCCGCGGCGCCCGGCCATGATGGCCCTCCCGACGCCGCCCGCCGCACCCGGGGCCCACCTCTATACCCGGAGCTGAACAAAGCTTTACCAAGTCCGGACAAAGCTTTGCCAAGGCAAAGTTCTGCCCTTGCCGGGCCCCGGAGCGCAACCGGCGCGGGGCCGCGTTCGTCTGGCAGGATGCACCGTCGGCGGATACCGGCCACGTGGGTGACAGCAAGGGGACGACAAGAGGTGCAAAGCACTGCACGCGGCGAGGGCCGCCGGCTGGCCGCGCGCCACCGCAACATCGAGCTGGGCCTGCTGGCGCTCGCGGTGGCCGTCTGTCTGGCCGGACACATCGACGCCTCGCTGGCGATGACCGACAAGCTGCCGCCCGGGCTCCTCGTCCACGGCCTGTCCCTCGGGGCGCTGGTCGCGGCGGCGCACCTGGCGGTGCGCCGGTTCGCGCCGTACGCGGACCCGCTGATCCTGCCGCTGGGCGTCTTCCTGACCGGGTTCGGCCTGATGCTGCTGGACCGGCTGGACGTCAGCTACAAGGCCGCGCACCCGCTCAAGGGCGACTACCAGAAGCTCCCGGCCGCGCCGGGCCAGCTGATGTGGACGTTCATCGCGGTGGCGGCGGCGCTCGCGCTGATCGTCTTCGTCAAGCACCACCGGTTCTTCCAGCGGTACGTCTACGTGATGATGGCGGGCGCGCTGATCCTGCTGACCGCGCCGATCTTCTCCCCGACCGACAGCTTCGGCGCCAAGCGCTGGATCAAGCTCCCCGGGCTGCCCTCCTTCGAGCCGGACGAGTTCGTGAAGGTCGCGATCACGATCTTCTTCGCGGGCTACCTGATGGCCTCCCGGGACGCCCTGGCGCTGGCCGGGCGGAAGGTCTGGGGGATGACCCTCCCGCGCGGGCGGCACGCCGGACCGGTGCTGGCGATCTGGGCGGTCAGCCTGATGGTGCTGATCTTCGAGCGCGACCTGGGCACCTCGCTGATCTTCTTCGGCGTCTTCGTCGTGATGCTGTACGTGGCGACCGAGCGCACCAGCTGGGTGGTGCTCGGCCTGCTGATGGCGGTCGGCGGCGCGGCCGTGGTCGGCACCGTGGAGCCGCACGTGCACGGGCGCGTCGAGGCCTGGCTGCACCCGCTCGACTACTACCCGCCGGTCAACAACCTGGCGATCTCCTCGCAGCCCGCCGAGGCCCTGTTCAGCCTCGGCACCGGGCACATGACCGGCACCGGCCTGGGCTCCGGCCGGCCGTGGCTGATCGGCTTCGCCGGGCGCAGCGACTTCATCTTCACCACCATCGGCGAGGAACTGGGCCTGGTCGGGGTGACCGCGATCCTGCTGGTGTACGTGCTGCTGATCCAGCGCGGGCTGCGCACCGCGGTCGGCCTGACCGACCCGTTCGGCAAGCTGCTTGCCACCGGCCTGTCGGCGGCTCTGGCGCTGCAGGTGTTCGTGGTGGTCGGCGGCGTGAGCGGGCTGGTCCCGCTGACCGGAAAGGCGCTGCCCTTCCTGGCGGCCGGCGGTTCCTCCCTGCTGGCGAACTGGCTGATGGTCGCCCTGCTGATCAAGCTGAGCGACTCCTCGGGGCGCACCGCCCTGGACCCGGCCCCGACCAGCCCCGAGCCCCTCCCGGCGCAGGCCGGCCCGGCCGAGCGGGCGGCGGCCGCCGCCCCGGCCTCCGGCGGCCCGGGCCGGACCCTGGGGGCGGGCGAGCCGCTGGCGACGGGCCTGGACCCGCTGCCGGGTGCCGGACCCGACCCGGCGGCCCCGCCGTCCGCGCCGTCCGGCCCCGGCCGGACGGACCCGGGCGCCCCCACCGAGCTGCGCCCCTCCTTCGGCCACTCCCCCGCCGCGCCCCAGCAAGGCAACCCGCAGCCCAACGGCCCCCAGCACGGCAACCCGCAGCCCAACGGCCCGCAGCACGGCGGGGCGCAGCCCTCGTACGGCTACCCGCCGGTCAACGAGCAGCCCACCCACGGCTACGGCCGGCCGCCGCAGTCGCCCTACCCGCAGAACCCGACGATCGGCTGACCCCACCGGCGTCCCGGACCCGAGTCCGACACCGGTCGCACACGAGTCGAACACCGGTGGGACGGCAGCCGAGCACCAGTCGGTCGGCCCCCGCCCAGGATCCGGACACCCCCGGACAACGCACAGGGCCTCCCCCGCACCCGCGAGGGAGGCCCTGCCCGTCCATAGCAGACCCCGCCGCTACCGCCGCTACCGCTGCTCCCACGGCGGCTGCGGCGGCCTGGGCGGATAGCCGGGCACCTGCTGCCCCGCCCCGGCCCCCGGGCCCGCCCCTGGCCGCTCCGGCGGCGGGCCGGCCGGCCGGTCGCTGTCGGGCGGCGGCGGGACCGGCCGGTGGTGCGGCCCGGGCCGGGCGGTGAGGCGGCCGCGCACGTTCTCGGCGGCCAGTACGTCGGCCCACCGCTCGGGGTACTCGGCGGGCGCGTCGACGTCGTCGGCGTCCTCCTCGCCCCACTCCTCCTCGGCGCCCTCGGCCAGGCCCAGTTCGCGGGCGCGCCGGGCCCGTTCGACGGCCCGTCGGGCGGCGACCTCGCGGACCACCGCGGCGGCGGCCTCCTCGTGGGCGCGCTCGTTCTCGGCGCGGGCGTCGGCGGTCTCCAGGGTGGGCCAGCGGCGGTCTATGGCGGCGTTCATGGCGGCGCCGATGAGCACCGCGAGGGCCACCACGAAGATCCACAGCAGCACGGCCACCGGGGCGGCCAGCGAGCCGTACACCGAGGGGCCCTCGACCGAGCTGATCAGGTAGAGCCGCAGGCCGACGCTGCAGAAGACCAGCACCACCAGGGCGACCAGGGCCCCGGGGATGTCCTCGCGCCAGGGCGTGGAGACCGGCACGGCGAGGTGGTAGAGGGTGGTCAGCGAGACGATCAGCAGCAGGATCGCCACCGGCCAGTAGGCGGCGCCGACGAGCCCGGCGGCGCCGGGGACGGCGTTCTCGACCAGTCCGGGCCCGGCCATCAGCAGCGGCAGCACCAGCGAGCCGATCACCAGGGCGCCGAGGTAGAGGCCGAGCGACAGCAGCCGGGTCTTGACGATGCCGCGCTTGCCGTCCAGCCCGTACATGACGGTGATGGTGTCGATGAAGATGTAGAGGGCCCTGGAGCCGGACCACAGCGACAGCAGGAAGCCGATCGAGATCAGATCGGGCCGGGTGTGGTCGAAGACCTGGCTGAGCAGCGGTTTGACGACCTCGTTGACGGAGGAGTCGGACAGGACCGTCCCGGAGGCCGAGACGATGTCGTGCTTGAGCCGCTCGATGGCGTCCGCGCCGACGAACTCGTCGAGGTAGCCGAGGGTGGCGGCGAGGCCGAGCAGCAGCGGCGGGATGGACAGCAGGGTGAAGAAGGCCGCCTCGGCGGCGAGGCCGGTGACCCGGTACTCGACGCAGGTGTTGGTGGTGTCCTTGACCAAGTCCCACGCCGTGCGGCGCCAGGTGGCCTGTTTGGCCGCGCGCCGGGAGCCCTTGCCCCGGCGCCGGGACGGCCGTTCGGGGCTCGGTCTGCTCGTATCGCCTGCTGCTTGCACAGGGCTAACGGTATCGGGCCGGGCCGCTCCGGTTGATCTCCCCCGGGGTGCGGGCGCGTGCGCTGCGGCGGTACGGGGTCTGCCCGACCACCTGTCGGGCCGCCCGGCCGGGAGCGGCGGGAACACCCCGGCGTCCCACATGTCGAAACTCCAGCGTCCAACATCCGGATGTTAGTGGACCACGAGTCCCGCGCCGTGCGAATCTCTTGCCATGCCTAGCGCCGGAACCACCCTAGTAGGTCGACTCCACGTCGATCTCCTTCGCGTGTCCAGCGCCATCTGTCCGGTGACCTGAGCTCCCACCCCGCCGCACCACCGCACCCGGCGCCACCCTTACCGCCATCCCCGCACGAGCGGATGCGCAGGCGCCCGCCCGGCCCGGCCCGCTGCTCTCCCGGCCCTGAGAAACCCGCAGGTCACAGCAGCGATCGCCCGGCCGAGCACGCCCCGCGACCCACCCGGCGTCAGCGCCACCTGCCCAGAAGGACTTCACCATGGCCACCTCTCCCGAGACCGCCGAGCCCACGGCCGACCGAGCGGCCGACCATGCGACCACGGCAGCGCCCCGCCCCGCCGCGGCTCGCAAGGTGACCCGCCACCGCGGCGAGGGCCAGTGGGGCATGGGCCACTTCACTCCTCTGAACGCCAACGAGCAGTTCAAGAAGGACGACGACGGTCTCAATGTGCGGACACGTATTGAGACGATCTACGCGCAGCGGGGCTTCGACTCGATCGACCCCGCCGACCTGCGCGGCCGGATGCGCTGGTGGGGCCTCTACACCCAGCGCAAGGAGGGCATCGACGGCGGCAAGACCGCGATCCTGGACCCGCACGAGCTGGACGCCGAGTACTTCATGCTCCGGGTGCGCATCGACGGCGGCCGGCTGACCGTCCCCCAGCTGCGGGCGGTCGCCGAGGTCTCCGAGCAGTACGCGCGGGGCACCGCCGACCTGACCGACCGGCAGAACATCCAGTACCACTGGATCCGGATCGAGGACGTCCCGGCGATCTGGCAGAAGCTGGAGGCCGTCGGCCTGTCCACCACCGAGGCCTGCGGCGACACCCCGCGCGTCATCCTCGGCTCGCCGGTGGCCGGCATCGCCGAGGACGAGATCATCGACGGCACCCCGGCCATCGACGAGATCCAGCGCCGGTTCATCGGCAACAAGGACTTCTCCAACCTGCCGCGCAAGTTCAAGAGCGCCGTCTCCGGCTCCCCCCTGCTGGACGTCGCCCACGAGATCAACGACGTCGCCTTCGTCGGCGTGGTCCACCCCGAGCACGGGCCCGGCTTCGACCTGTGGGTCGGCGGCGGCCTGTCGACCAACCCCAAGCTCGGCGTGCGCCTGGGCGCCTGGGTCCCGCTGGACGAGGTCGCCGACGTCTACGGCGGCGTGATCGGCATCTTCCGCGACTACGGCTACCGGCGCCTGCGCAACCGCGCCCGGCTCAAGTTCCTGGTCGCCGACTGGGGCGTGGAGAAGTTCCGCCAGGTCCTGGAGGACGAGTACCTCAAGTACCGGCTGGTCGACGGCCCCGCGCCCGCCGAGCCCGCCGCCCGCTGGCGCGACCACGTCGGCGTCCACCGGCAGAAGGACGGCAACTTCTACATCGGCTTCGCCCCGCGCGTCGGCCGGGTCGACGGCAAGCTGCTCGGCCGGATCGCCGACCTCGCCGCCGCCCACGGCAGCGACCGGGTCCGCACCACCGCCGAGCAGAAGATGCTGATCCTCGACATCGCCGAGGAGCACGTCGAGTCGGTGGTGGCCGGCCTGGAGGAGCTCGACCTGCGGGTCACCCCCTCGCCGTTCCGCCGCGGCACCATGGCCTGCACCGGCATCGAGTACTGCAAGCTCGCCATCGTCGAGACCAAGGAGCGCGGCCGCACCCTGATCGACGAACTGGAGCAGCGCCTGCCGGAGTTCGCCGAGCCGCTGACCATCAACATCAACGGCTGCCCGAACGCCTGCGCCCGGATCCAGGTCGCCGACATCGGCCTCAAGGGCCAGCTGGTCACCGACGAGAACGGCGAGCAGGTCGAGGGCTACCAGGTGCACCTGGGCGGCGCGCTCGGCCTGGAGGCGGGCTTCGGCCGCAAGATCCGCGGCCTCAAGGTCACCAGCGCCGGCCTGCCCGACTACGTCGAGCGCCTGCTGACCCGCTACCAGGCCGACCGCACCGAGGGCGAGCGCTTCGCCCAGTGGACGGCCCGCGCCACCGAGGAGCAGCTTTCGTGAGCGAGCGAACCAAAAGGGCGGGGCGTGTTCGCGAAGCGAACGCCGAACGGAGCGAGGTGGGCGATGAGCGAGCGAACCAAAAGGGCGGGGCGTGTTCGCGAAGCGAACGCCGAACGGAGCGAGGTGGGCGATGAGTGAGCGAGCCGCACCGTTCTTCTGCCCGTACTGCGGGGACGAGGACCTGCGCCCGTCCGAGGCCGGCCACGGCGCCTGGGAGTGCCACGGCTGCCGCCGCGCCTTCCAGTTGAAGTTCCTCGGCCTGCTGTCACCGACCAACGGGGGAGCGTCGCATGAGCGGCACGACCACTGAGCACGGCGCGGCGGCCGACTACGAGGAGGTCGCCGTCCGGGCCGGCCGCGAGCTGGAGGAGGCCACGGCGCAGGAGGTCCTGCGCTGGGCGGCCGAGACCTTCGGCAAGCGGTTCTGCGTCACCTCCTCGATGGAGGACGCGGTGGTCGCCCACCTCGCGGCCTCGGTGTTCCCCGGCGTGGACGTGGTGTTCCTGGACACCGGCTACCACTTCCCGGAGACCATCGGGACCCGGGACGCGGTGGCCGCGACCATGCCGGTCAACGTCATCACGCTCACCCCGCTGAAGACGGTGGCCGAGCAGGACGCCGAGCACGGGCCGAACCTGCACGACCGCGATCCGGACCTGTGCTGCTCACTGCGCAAGGTCGAGCCGCTGGGCCGCGGCCTCGGCGGCTACGACGCCTGGGCCACCGGGCTGCGCCGCGACGAGTCCCCTACCCGGGCGAACACCCCGGTGGTCTCGTGGGACCCGAAGCGCCGCAAGGTCAAGATCGCCCCGATCGCCCGGTGGACGCAGGAGGACGTGGACGCCTACGTCGCCGCCAACGGCGTGCTGCTCAACCCGCTGCTGTGGGAGGGCTACACGTCCGTCGGCTGCTCGCCGCTGTCCTGCACCCGCAAGCCGGGCGAGGGCGAGGACGCCCGGGCCGGCCGCTGGTCCGGCTCCGGCAAGACCGAATGCGGCATCCATCTCTGACGGATCGTCGATCACCGCCAAGCGTAAGGAAGAACACGTGACAGCTCACACCCTGGCCGCCGACGGAGCCGCAGAGGCGGCCCCCGCGGCCGCCCCCTGCGAGCGCGGCGCCACCGTGTGGCTGACCGGGCTGCCGAGCGCCGGCAAGACCACCCTGGCCTTCGCGCTGGCCGAGCGGCTGCGCGCCGAGGGCCACAAGGTCGAGGTGCTGGACGGCGACGAGATCCGCGAGTTCCTCTCCAAGGGCCTCGGCTTCTCCCGCGAGGACCGGCACACCAACGTCACCCGGATCGGCTTCGTCGCCGAGAAGCTCGCCGCCAACGGCGTCAAGGTGCTCGCCCCGGTGATCGCCCCGTTCGCCGACTCCCGCACCGCGGTGCGCGAGCGGCACGCCGCGGCCGGCACCGAGTTCCTGGAGATCCACGTCGCCACCCCGGTCGAGCTGTGCGCCGAACGGGACGTCAAGGGCCTGTACGCCAAGCAGGCGGCCGGCGAGATCTCCGGCCTGACCGGCGTGGACGACCCGTACGAGGCCCCGGCCGCACCGGAGTTGCGCATCCAGACGCAGGGCCGCACGGTCGCCGATTCCGCCGCCGAGCTGCACGCCTTCCTGACCGAGAGGGGCCTCGCATGACCACCGCGACCGACAGCCCGGGCCGCACCGAGGCCCCGGGGGAGAATTCCGGAAACCCCTTCGCGCTGTCCCACCTGGACGCGCTGGAGGCCGAGTCGGTGCACATCTTCCGCGAGGTCGCGGGGGAGTTCGAGCGCCCGGTGATCCTGTTCTCCGGCGGCAAGGACTCCATCCTGATGCTGCACCTGGCGCTCAAGGCCTTCCGGCCCGCCGCGATCCCCTTCTCGCTGCTGCACGTCGACACCGGGCACAACTTCCCCGAGGTCCTCGCCTACCGCGACCGGACCGTCGCCGAGCACAACCTGCGCCTGCACGTCGCCCACGTCCAGGACTTCATCGACGACGGCCGGCTGCGCGAGCGCCCGGACGGCACCCGCAACCCGCTGCAGACCGTGCCGCTGCTCGACGCGATCGAGAAGGGCCGCTTCGACGCGGTCTTCGGCGGCGGCCGCCGCGACGAGGAGAAGGCCCGCGCCAAGGAGCGCGTCTTCTCCCTGCGCGACGAGTTCGGCGCCTGGGACCCGCGCCGCCAGCGGCCCGAGCTGTGGTCGCTCTACAACGGCCGGCACGCCGTCGGCGAGCACGTGCGCGTCTTCCCGCTGTCCAACTGGACCGAGCTGGACGTCTGGCAGTACATCGAGCGCGAGGGCATCGAACTCCCCGAGATCTACTACGCGCACGAGCGGGACGTCTTCGCCCGCGGCGGCATGTGGCTGACCGCCGGCCAGTGGGGCGGCCCCAAGGACACCGAGCCCGTCGAGCGGCGGCTGGTCCGCTACCGCACCGTCGGCGACATGTCCTGCACCGGCGCCGTCGACTCCGACGCCACCACCATCGAGGCCGTGATCGCCGAGATCGCCGCCAGCCGCCTCACCGAGCGCGGCGCCACCCGCGCCGACGACAAGCTGTCCGAGGCCGCGATGGAAGACCGCAAGCGCGAGGGGTACTTCTAATGAGCACGACCATCGAGACCAGCGCCACCTCCCTGCTGCGCTTCGCCACCGCCGGCTCCGTCGACGACGGCAAGTCCACCCTGGTCGGCCGCCTGCTGCACGACTCCAAGTCGGTGCTCGCGGACCAGCTGGAGGCCGTCGAGCACGCCTCCCGCAAGCGCGGCCAGGACACGCCCGACCTCGCGCTGCTCACCGACGGCCTGCGCGCCGAGCGCGAGCAGGGCATCACCATCGACGTCGCCTACCGCTACTTCGCCACCCCCCGGCGCCGGTTCATCCTCGCCGACACCCCCGGGCACGTGCAGTACACCCGCAACATGGTGACCGGCGCCTCCACCGCCGAACTCGCCGTCGTCCTGGTCGACGCCCGCAACGGCGTGGTCGAGCAGACCCGCCGGCACGCCGCCGTCGCCGCCCTGCTGCGGGTGCCGCACGTGGTGCTGGCCGTCAACAAGATGGACCTGGTCGACTACGCCGAGCCCGTCTTCGCACGGATCGCCGCCGAGTTCACCGCCTACGCGGCCTCCCTCGGGGTCGAGGACGTGCTCGCGATCCCGATCTCCGCCCTCGCCGGGGACAACGTCGTCGAGCCCTCCGCGCACATGGACTGGTACGGCGGCCCGACCCTGCTGGAGCACCTGGAGACCGTCCCGGTCGGCAGCGACCCCGACGCCCAGGCCGCCCGCTTCCCGGTCCAGTACGTGATCCGCCCGCAGACCGAGGAACACCCCGACTACCGCGGCTACGCGGGCCAGCTGGCCTCCGGGGTGCTGCGCGTCGGCGACCCCGTCACCGTGCTGCCCTCCGGCCACACCACCACCGTCGCCGCCATCGACGCCCTCGGCCGCCCGGCCGACCTCGCCTGGGCCCCGCAGTCGGTCACCGTCCGGCTCGCCGACGACCTCGACATCTCCCGCGGCGACCTCATCGCCGCCGGAGCCGCGCCCGTCCCCACCCAGGACATCGAGGCAACCGTCAGCCACCTCAACGAGCGGCCGCTGCGCGCCGGGGACAAGGTGCTGCTCAAGCACACCACCCGCACCGTGCGCGCCCTCGTCAAGGAGATCTCCTACCGCATCGCCCTGCCGACCAAGGCGGGCGACAGCCTCGAACAGCGCTCCGGCGCCGAGGGGTTGAACGTCAACGACATCGGCCACGTGAAGCTGCGCACCGCCGAACCACTGGCCCTCGACGACTACACCGACAACCGCCGCACCGGCTCGTTCCTGCTGATCGACCCGGCCGACGGCGCCACCCTCACCGCCGGCATGGCGGGCGAGGCCTTCGCCACCGTGCGCACCGAGGGCGCGCCCGACGCGCCCGGCGCGCCCGACGAGGAGGACTGGGTCTGATGCCCAGCGAGGCGTTCTCGGGCATGGACAAGGAAGGCGGCCGCATCGGCAGCGGCGTCCTCGGCAGCGGCCAGGGCGGCCTGACCCGATGTGCGGGCCGACGGGACTGAGAACGCCCCGTCACCGGGCCGCTCCCCACGGCCGCCCGGCTTGCCCGGCACCCCCAGCCGCCAGCGCCACCTTCCAACCGTCCGACCGGGACCGCCTCCTGACGGTCCGTCCGCGAACAGGACCCACCACCATGGCACAGCACCAGGCACCCTCGCACAGCATTCCCTCCCATCGGCCCTCCCGCCCGAACGCCGGCCGGGTCAGACGCTCGGCCGCGGCCGCCGCCGCCGGCCTGACCGCCGTCGCCCTGCTGTCGGCCTGCAGCTACGGCTCCAAGGCGGACAACAAGGCCGACACCGCGGCCACCGTGGGGAGCTCCGCGTCCGGACCGAAGCTCTCCGCGGACACCGTGAAGATCGGCTACTTCGCCAACCTGACCCACGGCACCCCGCTGGTCGGCCTCCAGGAGGGCATATTCCAGAAGGAGTTGGGTGCCACCCAGGTCAAGACCCAGGTCTTCAACGCCGGCCCGGCGGAGATCGAGGCGCTCAACGCCGGATCGATCGACATCGGCTGGATCGGCCCCTCCCCGGCGATCAACGGCTACACCAAGTCCGAGGGCAAGTCCCTGAAGATCATCGGCGGTTCGGCCTCCGGCGGGGTCAAGCTGGTGGTCAACCCGGACAAGATCACCTCGCTGGACGACCTCAAGGGCAAGAAGATCGCCACCCCGCAGCTGGGCAACACCCAGGACGTGGCGCTGCTCAACTACCTGGCCGGCAAGGGCTACAAGGTGGACGCGGCGTCCGGCGCCGGCGACGTCTCGGTGGTGCGCACCGACAACAAGGTCACCCCCGACGCCTACAAGCAGGGCTCCATCGACGGCGCCTGGGTGCCCGAGCCCACCGCCTCCAAGCTGGTCACCCTCGGTGCGAAGGTCCTGCTCAACGAGAAGGACGTCTGGCCGGACAAGAAGTTCGTGATCACCAACATCATCGTCTCGCAGAAGTTCCTCAAGGAGCACCCGGACGTGGTGGAGGCCGTGCTGCGCGGCTCGGTGAACACCAACGCCTTCATCAAGGCCAACCCCGACAAGGCCAAGGCCGACGCCAACGAGGCGATCAAGAAGGAAGCCGGCAACGCCCTGGAGCCGGCCATCCTCGACCCGGCCTGGTCCGACATCGACTTCCTGGACGACCCGCTGGCGAACACCCTGCAGGCCGAGGCCGACCACGCCGTCACCGCCGGGCTCCTCAAGAAGCCCAACCTGAACGGCATCTACGACCTCACCCTGCTGAACAAGGTCCTCGCGGCCAAGGGCCAGCCGCCCGTGGCGGACGCCGGACTCGGCGCCAAGTAGCCCGGCGCCACGCAGCTCCGCGGTCCGGCCCCCGCCCGCCCGGTCGATCCCCGATCGATGCCCACCGGCGCAGGCGGGGCCCGGGCCCCGGCCCCCGCTTCGCAGCCCTCGCCAGCCTCGCCAGACCACTCACGCAGGAGGTGCCCGGATGACTCCGGCACTGACCACCTCGGCGGACGCCCCCGGCGCCGACGCCACCGGCGGCGCGCCCGCCGTCCGGATCTCGCACGTGCACAAGTCCTTCGGCCGCCCGGGCGCCCAGACCCACGTGCTGGACGACATCACCCTCGACGTCGCGCCCGGCGAGTTCGTCACCCTGCTCGGCGCCTCGGGCTGCGGCAAGTCCACCCTGCTCAACCTGGTCGCCGGCCTCGACGAGCCCACCCGCGGCAGCATCGAGGTCCCCGGCGGCCGCCCCGCCCTGATGTTCCAGGAACACGCGCTGTTCCCCTGGCTCACCGCCGGGAAGAACATCGAGCTGGCCCTCAAGCTGGCCGGCGTCCCCCGCCCCGAGCGCCGCGCCGAGGCCGAGCGCCTGCTCGAACTCGTCCGCCTGAACGGCGCGTACGGCAAGCGGGTGCACGAGCTGTCCGGCGGCATGCGCCAGCGCGTCGCGATGGCCCGCGCCCTCGCCCAGGGCAGCGAGGTACTGCTGATGGACGAGCCCTTCGCGGCCCTCGACGCGATCACCCGGGACGTCCTGCACGACGAGATCACCCGGATCTGGTCCGAACGCCGGCTGTCCGTCCTGTTCGTCACCCACAACGTGCGCGAGGCGGTGCGGCTGGCCCAGCGCGTCGTGCTGCTCTCCTCCCGCCCCGGCCGGGTCGCCCGCGAGTGGCGGATCGACCTGCCGCAGCCGCGCCGCATCGAGTCCTCGGGCGTCGCCGACCTGTCCATCGAGATCACCGAAGAACTGCGTGGGGAGATCCGTCGCCATGGCCAGCACTGACACCGCTCCCGTCGCCCTGGACAAGGACGCCCCCGGGGACGCCCCCGGCGGCGCCTCCGACAGCGCGTCCGACAGCGCCGACGTCGGCGCCGGCCTGGACGCCCTCGACAGCGTCACCGCGCAGCGCGGTTCGCTCGGCGAGGCGCTGCGCCAGAAGGCGCTGCCGCCGCTGATCGGCGTGCTGGTGGTGCTGGCGCTCTGGCAGGGCGCGTACAGCCTTCACCTCACCTCCTCGTACAAGCTGCCCAGCCCCGCGGCCGTGTGGCACTCCCTCCAGGACCTCTGGTACCAGGGCACGCTGTTCTCGATCATCTGGACCAGCGTGTGGCGCGGCCTGTCCGGCTTCCTGCTCGCCGTCGTCATCGGCACCCCGATCGGCCTGGTCGTCGCCCGGGTCAAGCCGGTGCGCACCGCGATCGGCCCGGTGCTCCAGGGCCTCCAGTCGCTGCCCTCGGTGGCCTGGGTACCGGCCGCCGTCATCTGGCTCGGCATCAACGACCAGATGATGTACGCGGTGATCCTGCTCGGCGCCGTCCCGTCCATCGCCAACGGGCTGGTGGCCGGCATCGACCAGGTGCCGCCGCTGTTCCTGCGGGCCGGACGCACCATCGGCGCCACCGGCCTGACCGGCGCCCGGCACGTGCTCATCCCCGCCGCCCTGCCGGGCTACCTGGCCGGGCTCAAGCAGGGCTGGGCGTTCGCCTGGCGCTCCCTGATGGCCGCCGAGCTGGTCGCCTCCTCCCCCGACCTCGGCCGGGGCCTGGGCCGGTTCCTGGAGGACCAGCGCGAGTTCTCCGACATGTCCGGGGTACTGCTCGGCATCATCCTCATCCTGTTCGTCGGCATCGCCATCGAACTGCTCGTCTTCACCCCGGTCGAGCGCCGGGTGCTGCGCAACCGCGGCCTGCTGGCCTCCGGCAAGTGAGGCAGCCGCCGGTGCCCGCCCTCCTGCTGATCGCCCACGGCAGCCGCGACCCGCGGCACGCCGCGACCGTGGCCGCGCTGGTCCGGGAGGTGCGGGCGCAGCGGCCCGCCCTGGAGGTCGCCACCGCGTACCTGGACCACTGCGCGCCGCGGATCCCCCAGGTGGTCGGCCGGCTGGGGGACGCGGTGGCCGTCCCGCTGCTGCTCAACCGGGCCTTCCACGCCAAGCACGACATCCCCGCCGCGCTGCGCGCGGCCGGCGCCGGGCTGCCCGTCGCCGACGTGCTGGGCCCCTCCCCGCTGCTACTCGCCGCCCTGGACCGCCGACTGGCCGGGGCCGGGCTGGACGTCCGCTCGGCGGCGGTCCGCGCCGGTACGGGCGTGGTGCTGGCGGCGGCGGGGTCCTCCGACCCGGCCGCCGACGCGGCCACCCGCCGGGTGGCCGCCGAGTGGCGGCGCACCCGCGGCTGGGCCGCCGTCGAGGTCGCCTACGCCTCGGCGGCCGGTCCGCGCGTCCCCGACGCCCTCGCCGCCCTGCGCGCGGCCGGCGCCGGGCGCACGGCCGTCGCCCCGTACCTGCTGGCGCCGGGCCTGCTGCCGGACCGCATCGCGGCGGCCTCCGCCGGGGCAGACACCCTGGCCGATGTCCTGGGCCCCGCCCCGGAACTGGCGGCCCTGCTGCTGGAGCGCTACGACCGGGCCCGCAAGGCAGCTCGGACGATGACGGCGCTCACGGCCTGATCCTCAGGACGCTTTGCGGTGCCGGTACTCGGCTACCGCAGCGGTGATCACGCTGAGCGGCACGGGCTCGTTCACGTCCGCGATGGCGGCCTCGATCCACTCCCGCATGATGGCCGTCGGCTTCAGCCCCCGATCCCGCGCACGGCGCCGCGGCTCAGACCCGGCGGAGGGTGAAGGTGTCCCCCGGGTGGCCGGCGTTGGCGTCGGCGAGGCCGCCGGAGAGCTGGTAGAGGGCGCCGCCGGGGCCGGTGGTGACGGCGGTGGGGGTGGCGTCGGCGGAGGGGTGGACGGCGGCGAGGCGGGCGGTGCGCCACTGGTCGTCGGAGCGCAGTTCGACCTCGGCGTCGCGGCCGGCCCCGAAGAAGGCGTTGGTGACGCCCGCGAGGCCGCCGTCGGGACGGGCGGAGATGCCGTCGAGGTGGAGCAGGGCGCCGCCGTCGGCGATCTCGACGCGGCGCAGGGCGGCCGGGTCCCGCAGCGGGAGCTGCCACAGGGTGCCGTCGTCCCACTTGCCGAGCAGGAGCCGGCCGTCGCGGTAGGCGATGCCGTTGAGGCCGTAGGCGCCGGGGGCGGGGGCGAGGCGGTCGTCGCGCAGCAGGACGGAGCCGGTGCCGTCCAGGGCGACCCGGTAGACGACGGGGGCGAAGGAGTCGGTGACGTAGGCGGTGCCGTCGGGGGCGACGGCGATGTCGTTGGCCAGGTGGCTGCCGCCGTCGGCGGCGACGACGGCGAGGTCGGTGTAGTAGAGGCGGCGGCCGGTGTCCAGGTCGTAGGCGGCGATGCCGGCGAGCCGGCCGAGGGTGGCGGGGCCGCTGCGTTCGCCGATGCCGTTGTCGAGGTTGGTGACCAGGACGCGGCGGTGGGCCCGGTCGATCCGCAGGCCGGCGATCTCGGTGAGGGTGCCGGGGTCGTCGATCAGGGTGCGGACACTGCCGTCGAGGGCGACGGCGGAGACGGTGCCGTGGCGCAGCGAGCCGACCAGGAAGCGGTGGTGGGCCTGGTCCCAGACGGCGCTCTCGGGCACCAGGGTGGGGGCGTGGCCGGTGATCACGGCCGGGGCGGGGCAGCGGGCGGCCGCGGCGGCGGGCAGCGTTCCGGCGCCGGCCAGCAGGGCGGCGGCCGCGAGGGTGGTCACGGCGCGGCGGACGGTGCGGTTCTGACGGTTCATCAGGTGAGTTCCTCGGGGTGGCTTCCGGTGTCGTGATCAAGCCTCCCGCGGGCACCGGGGGCGGCAACAGTGCGTGGCGATACTGGTAGTCGAACCACCAGGGGAAGGAAGGACGGGGGACATGGACGAGTCGGAGGAGCGCCGCACGGAGCTGTCGGGCTTCCTGCGCAGCCGCCGGGCCCGGTTGACGCCGCAGCAGGTGGGCTTGGCGCCGGGGGTGCGGCGGCGCACGCCGGGGCTGCGGCGGGAGGAGTTGGCGCTGCTGGCCGGGGTGGGGGTGACCTGGTACACGTGGCTGGAGCAGGGGCGGGACATCCACCCGTCGCCGGAGGTGCTGGCGAGTCTGGCGCGGACGCTGCGGCTGGACCGGGCGGAGACGGCGTACCTGTTCCGACTGGCGGGCAGCCACCCGATGGACGGGGAGGTGAGCGCGCCCACAGAGGTCCCGGCGGCACTGCTGCGGCTGATGCACGCCCAGTGGCCGGCGCCGGCCCTGGTGATGGACGCCAACTGGGACCTGCGGGCCTGGAATCCGGGCGCCGACGCGCTGTTCGGGCTGTCCGGGCGGCCGCCGCAGGAGTGCAACCTGGCCTGGGTGGTGTTCGGCAACGCCGCGCACCGCAACCGGGTGGAGCACTGGGAGGAGCACGCCCGGCGCTTCCTGGCCCAGTTGCGCTCGGCCTACGCGGAGCGCGGCGGCGAGGCCACGGCGGTGGGCCGCCACCTGGGCCGGATGATCCAGCAGGTGCGGGAGGAGCATCCGGAGGCGGACCGCTGGCTGGGCGAGCACCAGGTGGCGGAGCGTTCGGGCGCCGAGAAGGTGGTGCGGCACGAGGAGTTGGGCGAGCTGCGGATCGACCAGCACGTGCTGCTGGCCGCCGAGGGGCTGCAGTTGATCGTGATGTCGCCGCGGGACGCGCAGACCGCGGAGCGGCTGCGCCGACTGGCCCCGACGGCGGCAAGCGTCTAGGGCGGCGGGCGCCTGGGGCGGCGGGCGTCCAGGGCAGCGAGTGTCTGGGGCGGGGCGTCTGAGGCGGCGGGCGTCCAGCCCGGAAAAGGGTCCGCCGCCCGACGGGGGTGCGGGCGGCGGACCGGCTCGGGTGACGGCCCGTCAGGTCGGCAGGTTCCACTTCTGGTTGGCGGCGCCGTTGCAGTCCCAGATGCCCAGCTGGTTGCCGTTGGCGGTGGAGAAGCCGAGGTCGTCCAGGCAGCGGCCGGACTGCGGGTTGTACAGCGAGCCGTCGGCGCGGGCCTGCCACTGCTGGGCGCCGGAGCCGTTGCAGTCGTAGAGCTGGACGGGGGTGCCGTTGACGGTGCCGCCGCCGGAGACGTCCATGCACTTGCCGAGGGCGCGGACGGTGCCGTCGGCGCCTATCCGCCACTTCTGCGCCAGGCTGCCGTTGCAGTCGTAGATCTGGACGGCGGTGCCGTTGCCGAGGTTGGCGCCCCGTACGTCGACGCACTTGCCGACGTAGCCGGTGATCTGGCCGGTCGGGCCGGCCGGCGGGGTGGCGCCGAGGATGACGCGCGGGAAGAGGACGGTGTCGCCGGCGCCGCAGGAGGCGTAGACCCTGCCGTCGCCGATCCCGATGCCGCCGATCGCCGGGCGGGAGAACTGCACGGTGTGGTCGGCGTTCCAGTACAGACAGCTGGCGGTGACCGTCCAGGTCTGGATCGGGTCGAGCCCGCTGCAGTTGCCGACCGCGCTCCAGCCCACGGCGAAGGCGGTGCAGGCGGGTGCGGCCTGGGCGGTGCCGGCCGGTGCGGCCACGGCGGCGGCTCCTGCGAGCAGGGCGGTGGTGAGCAGAGCGGAGGTTCGGCGCATCGGGACGGTGGTCCTTCCGGGTCGGCGAATCACGTCGACTCAACAGCTGTCGCCTCGTGGTGACTGTGCGACAGTTGTGTGGGCCGCGTAAAAGAATCGGGGGTGCGCGGTCGGCCGTCAAGCGCTGGTTCAACGCACGCTACGGCGGATTCACGCCAGCTGCCGACATCCGCCCCGATCAGGCCGCGCGGGGGCGGCACGGAAACCGGGCCCGATCCGGTCCGGAGGAACGCCGCGGGCCCCGCGAACTCCCCCGGTGACAGGGGGGTTCGCGGGGCCCGCGGGAAGTCCGGTCGGGGCGCGGGGCCCCGGCGGCGGTCAGTCGAACTTGCGGCGCTGGCGCCCGGTCCCGTAGTTGGCGCCGGACTGGGAGCCGCTGCCCGGCCGGGCCCGGCCGGAGGAGCGTCCGATGAAGCCGGCGGCCTGCGGACGCTCGCCCTGGGCGGCACCGCCGAGGCGCTGCTTGGGGCGCGGGCGGCGCGGGTTGCCGTTCATGTCGACGTCGGCGGGCAGCCCGGAGCGCTTGGCGGGGCGGCGGCGCGGGTTGCCCGACTTGCCGCCGGCGGCCTTGCCGTCGGCGGAGGCGGCCTGGGCCGCGGGCTGGGCGGTGACCGGGACGGCCAGGGCGACCGCGACGCCGCTGGGGGTGCGGGCGCCGGTGATCCGGGCCAGGTCGGCGTCGCCGGGGCGGATCTTGGTGACGGTCGGGCGGATCCCGGCGACCGTCATCAGCCGGTTGACCTCGCGGCGCTGCTCGGGCAGCACCAGGGTGACGACCGTGCCGGACTCGCCGGCCCGGGCGGTGCGGCCGCCGCGGTGCAGGTAGTCCTTGTGGTCGATCGGCGGGTCGACGTTGACGACCAGGTCCAGGCCGTCGATGTGGATGCCGCGGGCGGCCACGTTGGTGGCGATCAGCGCGGTGACCTCGCCCTCGCGGAACTGGTCCAGGACCCGGTTGCGCTGCGGCTGGGACTTGCCGCCGTGCAGGGCGGCGGCCATCACGCCGGTGGCACGCAGCTGCTTGGCGAGCCGGTCGGCGCCGTGCTTGGTGTGCACGAACATGATCACCCGGCCGTCGCGGGAGGCGATGTGCGCGGTGGCGGAGGCCTTGTCGGTGGGCTCCAGCTGCAGGACGTGGTGGTCCATGGTGGTGACCGCGCCGGCCGAGGGGTCGACCGAGTGGGTGACCGGGTCGGTCAGGAAGCGCTTGACCAGCCGGTCCACGTTGCGGTCCAGGGTGGCGGAGAACAGCATCCGCTGCCCGCCCTCGGCGACCTGCTCCAGCAGCCGGCTGACCTGCGGGAGGAAGCCCATGTCGGCCATCTGGTCGGCCTCGTCGAGGACCGTGATGGCGACGTCCGACAGGTTGACGTCACCGCGCCCGATCAGGTCGTCCAACCGGCCGGGGGTGGCGACCAGGACCTCGGTGCCGCGGCGCACCGCGTTGGCCTGCCGGCTGATGCCCATGCCGCCGACGACGGTGGTGATCCGCAGGTTGACGGCGGTGGCGTACGGGGTGAGCGCCTCGGTGACCTGCTGGGCGAGCTCGCGGGTGGGCACCAGGACGAGCGCCAGCGGGTGCCGGGAGTCGGCGCGGCGGCCGGCCGTGCGGGCGAGCAGCGGCAGGCCGAAGGCCAGGGTCTTGCCGGAGCCGGTGCGGCCGCGGCCGAGGACGTCGCGCCCGGCGATCGAGTCGGGCAGGGTGGCGGCCTGGATCGGGAAGGGCTCGGTGACGCCCTCGCGGGTGAGCGCGGAGAGGATCGCCTTGGGCATGTCGAGCTCGGCGAAGCCGGCCGCCGGGGGCCGGGCCGGGGTGCCCTCGACGACGGTGAAGTCGGCGGCCTCCGGGACGGCGGTGCGGCCGGTCTTCGGGGCGCCGGTGCGGCCCCGCGGCTTGCGGGCGCGGTCGGCGCCCTCCCCGGTGCGGCGGGCGCGCTCGGGGTTGTCGCCGTTGCGGCGGGGGCGGCCGGTGCCGCCTTCGGCCGTGCGGTCGGCCGAGCGCGCGGCGGAACGGTCGGTGGTGCGGTCGCCACGGTCGCGGGGCGTGCGGGCAGGGGTGGTCACGGGTTCTCCGTCAGTCGGTCGGCAGCCCGCGCTCGCGGGCTGGTCGGCCGTCTGGGTTGAGTGCGCCGCCCCGGCCGTACGGCGGCATGAACAGGGGCCCGCACCGTTGCCGGTGCGGGCCCCTGCCTCACGAGATCAGAGGATCACGTGTCAGCGTAGAGGCTGAACGTCAGGCGATGACCTGGATGTTCTCGCCCTGCGGGCCCTTCTGGCCCTGGGTGACGTCGAACTCCACACGCTGGCCCTCGACGAGCTCGCGGAAGCCGTTGGCCTGGATGTTCGAGTAGTGGGCGAAGACGTCCGGGCCGCCGCCGTCCTGCTCGATGAAGCCGAAGCCCTTTTCGCTGTTGAACCACTTCACGGTGCCGGTAGCCATAACCGTCTCCTCATACTTGGGGCATCAGGGATTCACACCTCGTGAATCCCCAAGTAGCCGCGATCCCCATCCGGAGACTGAAACACCGGACAAAACAAATGCGCCTGTTGGTTGGAACCAGCAGGCGCACACAAGCGTTCATGGGAACCAAAACTGCAACTGACTCGACTGTAGCACGGCGACACCCCGATTGACCGGGCACTTTTCTGCTGAACAGATCACGTTTGGCCGCCCTGGAAACAGGGGACGGCGCCCCGCCGGAGCGGGGCGCCGTCTGCTGTCGGGCCCGTGGCCGGGCCCCCGGGTCAGTGCCGCCCGGCCGGCTCCGGCAGGCCGTGGGCACCGGCCACCGGGGCGTGGCCCCCACCCGGGCGGGCGTCGCCGCCGTGGCCGGGCCACCAGGCCTTCTGGCCGAGCAGGGCCGTGATGGACGGGGTGAAGAACATCGCCATCACGAAGGCCGCCAGCACGATGCCGAAGGCCAGCGAGAAGCCGAGCTCCATGAAGAGCACGTTGCCCGCGAGCATGAAGGTCCCGAACGAGGCCGCCAGGATGAAGCCGGCCGCCGCGACCGTCGGGCCGCCGTGCTTGATGGCCTCGCGGGCCGCCTCGCGCGGGCTGCGGCCCTCGCGGGCCTCCTCCCGCAGACGGGCGATGATCAGGATGTTGTAGTCGGTGCCGATCGCCACCACGAAGAGGTAGATGAAGATCGGCAGCATGAACATCAGCCCCGCCTCACCCTTGATGTTCTGGAACAGCAGGGTGGTGGCGCCGAGGGTGGCGCCGAAGCCGAGGCCGACCGAGGCCATCAGGTACCACGGCGCGACGATGCTGCGCAGCTGCAGCCCCAGGATGATCATGATCAGCAGCGCCGCGATCGGGAAGACCAGCGAGTAGTCGTGGATCATCGCGGCGTTGATGTCCTTGAAGATGGACGTCATGCCGCCGACCAGGGCCTTGCTGTCGGCCGGGGCCGCGGCGTGCGCGGCGTCGCGCAGCTTGACCACGGTGTCGATCGCCTCGTTGGTGGCCGGGGCGTCCTTCAGCTCCACCGAGAAGTCGGCGGTGGTGCCGTCCTTGCTGATGCCGCGCTCCGCGGTGGGCATGTTCACCTTGGCCACCCCGGCGACCCCGCCGAGCCGGTCGCCGAAGGCCTTGAGTTCGCCCTCGTTCAGCTTGGCGCCGTTGGTGCTGGTGAGGAAGACGTGGCTCGGGTCGGTGGCACCGGCCGAGAACGCGTTCATCAGCTTGTCCTGGACGACCATCGACTCCTTGTCCTTGGGCATGGAGCTGCCCGCGAGGTCGTAGGTGCCGGTGTAGTTGACGCCGGCCAGGGCCAGGACGACCAGCAGGCCGCCGGAGACCAGGGCGACCAGGCCGGGCCTCTTGCCGGTCATCCGGCCGAGCGCGGCGAAGCGGGCGTTCTGGGGCTCCTGCATCCACTTGCGGCCGGGCCAGAACACGGCCCGGGAGGGGATCACGGCGAGCACGGCCGGGGCCAGGGTGAGCATGACGGCCGCGGTGGCGAGGACGGCGATGGCCAGGGCCGGGCCGAGCGCGGTGAACATGCCGAGGCTGGAGAGGATCAGCACCGCGAAGGCGACGGCGACGGCCCCGGCGGCCGAGGCGATCGCCTCGCCGACCCGGCCGACCGCGTTGGCCACGGCCTGCTTGCGGTCGTCACCGGCCCGCAGCCGCTCCCGGTACCGGAACGCCAGGAAGAGGAAGTAGTCGGTGCCGACGCCGAGCACCACGATGATCAGGATCGCCGAGGTCATCGGCGTGGTCTGCAGGTCGAACGCCTTGACCGCGTCGTTGATCAGGCCCTTGGCGACCGGCATCGCGACCACCAGCGAGAGCAGCACCGGCAGCAGACCGGCCAGGATGCTGCGGAAGATGATGCCGACGATCAGGATGACCAGCAGCAGGCCGCCGACCAGCACGATGGAGTCGGTCGAGCCCGAGGACTCCTTCTGGTCCAGCTGGCTCGCCGCGTCACCGCCGACCTGGAACTTCAGCCCGGTGCCCTCGGCGAGCTTGGTGCCGTCCTCGCGCAGCTTCTTGGCCGCCTCGGCGAACTGCGGGTCCTGCTGCTTGCTCTGGTCGATGGCGACCTGGGACAGCGCGTACTTGCCGTCCTTGGACTTCGACTGCTCCAGGACCGGCAGGACCTGCTGGACCAGCGGGATCTGCGCGTCCGTCAGGCCCTTGACGACCTTGTCCATCGAGGCCTGGTCGTCCTTGGTCAGCTGGCCGCCGTCGGTGCGCTCGAAGAGCAGCAGGGCGGACGGCGTGAAGCTGGACGGGAAGGCCCGCCCCTGGAGCTCCGCGGCCTGGATCGACTCGTAGTGAGTGGGCAGGAACTTCGACTGGTCGGTCTGGTCGACGACCTTCGCGGCGCTGATGGACACGATGACCGCCCCGACGAGCCATGCGGCGATCACCCACCAAGCGCGGCGAACGACGAATTGTCCTAGTCGGTGGAACATGCTCGATGCCTCCTGGGCATGGTTCACCGCAGCCCTTGGGGGACGGGACGCTGGGCGACGGCAGGACCGGGCCGGGGACGCACGCTGGCGCCCCCTAGCCGGTCGGCAGGTAAGTAGGTCTGGGCGTCATCCTACGAGTACGTGCTCGCCGTGCGGCAAGGAGCCCCGTGTTCCAACCCCCGTACGGGGCCGCCCCGAACGGCCCCGACCCAGTGTCTCCCGGCCGCACCGCCCGCTGCCTCGTGCTCCGGGTGGAGACTTCTCCCCCTCAGGGTGGAGTCCACCCCCTACCTCCGAGGAGGAGGACTAAGGGTCCGGGGGTGGGGATAGCCCCACCCCCGGACCCGGAGCGGAACCGGGGGCGCGCCCGCCGGCAACCCGGAGCTGCGCCCAACTATCGCCCCCGTCGGGTCAGTTGAGCTACTGTCGGGAAACCCGCCGACGGCCCCGCCGCCCACGCGCCGCCCGGTGCGCCATGATGACCACCGTCCGGGGTTCCCCGGACGGACGACGGCGGAACGGAGCCCAGCCATGATCCCCTTCGACGAGGCCCGCGCCCGGTTGCTGCTCGCCGACGCCTGCGCGAGCGCCGGACTGCCCGCCCCGGACGGGGCCCGGCTGCTCGCCCTCGGCGAGAACGCCGTCTTCGACCTCGGGGACCCGGCCGTGGTCGCCAAGGTCGGCCGCGGCCCCGAACTGTACGACCGGGCGCGGCGCGAGCTGACCGTCGCGCACTGGCTGGCCGGGCAGGGCGTCCCGGTGGTCCGCCCGTACGAGGCGGTGGCGGCCGGGCCGCACAGGGCGCACGGGCACCCGGTCACCTTCTGGCACCGGCTCGCCCCCGCCGTCCGCCCGGCCCGCCCGGCCGACCTCGCCCCGCTGCTGCGCGCCCTGCACGCACTGCCGCTGCCGCCGTTCCCGCTCGGCGGGCGCGACCTGCTGGCACCGGTGGAGCGCTGGCTGGCCTCCGCCGAGGGGCAGGTCGACCCGGCGGACGTCGCCTTCCTGCGCGGGCGCCGGGACGACTTCGCGTCCGCCCTGCCCGGTCTCGTGCCGGAACCGGCCCCCGGGGTGATCCACGGCGACGCGCTGCCGCGCAACGTCCACGTCGGCCCGGACGGGCCGGTGCTGCTGGACCTGGAGACCTTCTCCCAGGACCTGCGGGAGCACGACCTGGTGGTCCTCGCGCTCGCCCACGACCGCTACGGCGTGCCCGAGGACGACTACCGGGCGTTCACCGAGGCGTACGGCCGGGACGTGCGCGACTGGTCCGGTTTCGCGGTGCTGCGCGGGGCCCGGGAGACCGCCAGCGCCTCCTGGGTCGCCCAGCAGGCGGCCGGGAACCCGGCGGCGCTGGCGGAGTTCCGGCGCCGGGTGGACTCGCTCCGGGAGGGGGCCACCGGGGTGCGGTGGTACCCGTTCTGACGGCACCCGGTACCCCCTCCGACCGGCGGACGCCAAACCCCTCGGATGTGAGAAGACTCTTAAGGCGCAACGGTCCGGCGCGCAACCGGGACACGTACGATCGGCGTCCTATCGCACAGTCATCCTGACCGAGGGATCGGCCCCCTTCTTGCCCCTCAGGAGCCGCCGCCATGCACCGGACCCCCACCCGTCGCAGCCCCCTCCCCCCGACCCGTGAGGCCGTCGGCCGCCGACGGCTGATCGCGGGCTGCATCGCGGTGGCCGCCCTCCTGGGCCTGACCGCGTGCGGCACCGCCAGCGGGGCCCTGCAGCCCACCGCGGCCGCCACCGCCTCCCCGCAGCAGCAGCCGACCGGCACCGGGGCCGCCACCATCGCCCCCGCCCCCGACTCGGACGCCGCCGGCTCCGCCCCGGCCGCCCGGCCGGCCGCCACCACGCCGCGCACCCCCGCCGGGTCGGCCACCGCCGGGTCGGCCACCACCGGCGGGGCCCAGAGCCAGACCCAGGCCCCGGCCACCGGCACGCCCGCCGCGCCGCCCGCGCACCCCGGCCCCGCCACCAAGGTGATCGGCTCCACCGCCTCCGGCGGCCGCACCGTCGCCCTCACCTTCGACGACGGCCCCGGCCCGGCCACCGGCCAGATCCTCGACCTGCTCGCCCAGTACCACGTCAAGGCCACCTTCTGCGAGATCGGCCAGAACGCCGCCGCCAACCCGGCCCTGGTCAAGCGGGTGCTGGCCGAGGGCCACCGGCTGTGCGACCACAGCGTCCACCACCCGCAGCCCTTCGAGAAGCTCCCGCACGACAAGGCGGTGTACGAGATCTCCGCCGCCCACGACATGATCGTCAAGGCCGGCGGGCCCGGCACCCGGATCGGCTGGTTCCGCGCCCCGGGCGGCGGCTTCAACGCCGACAACGAGCACATCGCCGCCGGCCTCGGGATGTCCTCGCTCGGCTGGTCCGTCGACCCCCGCGACTGGTCCCGCCCGGGCGTGCCCGCGATCGTCTCCACCGTGCAGAGCCAGCTCAAGCCCGGCGGAGTGATCCTGATGCACGACGGCGGCGGCGACCGCAGCCAGACCGTGGCCGCCCTCAAGCAGCTGCTGCCCTGGCTCGTCGCCCAGGGGTACACCTTCGACTTCCCGGCCGCGTAAGGGTGTTGGGCCGCCGCCGACGGGCCTGGCCGTAGGCTGGGGCGCCGTGACCGACCCCGCGCCCGACCCCGCCGACCTCGTCGCCGCCGTGCCCGGCCTGGCCCGCTACCTGCGGCCCGCCACCCTGCTGCACCCGTACGCCGCCCCGCCCGACGCCGACCTGCCCGACACCGACCTGCCCGACGCCACCGCGCCCGGCAGCCGGATCGGCGGCCCGGCGCGGTGGCCGGCCGGCCGACCCTGGCCGCACTGCACCGCACGGCACCCCGAGGAGGAGGACGGCTTCCCCCGCGGGGAGCCCGGACTCCCCGCTCCCGCGACGGCGTTGGTCCCGCTCGCCCGGATCCGCGCCCAGGACGCCCCGCACCTGCCCTGGCCGGCGGCCGCCGACCTGCTCCAGGTGCTCTGGTGCCCCAACGACCACGACGACATCCAGGGCGAGCGCTACTACTACGGCCCCGCCGTCGAACTCCACTGGCAGCGCGCCGCCGAGCTCGCCCCCGCCACTCCCCCGGCGCCCCGGCACAGCGCCGAGCCGTACCTGCCGCAGCCCTGTGCGCTGCGCCCCGAACAGGTCCTCGACCTGCCCGACCGGGACGAGCTGCCCGGCGAAATCGCCCGGGCCGTCGCAGAGTTCGCCGAGCGGCAGGGCCTGGAGTACGAACGGGACCACGGCCGCGCGGACGGCTGGAAGCTCGGCGGCTGGCCGTCCTGGCACTGCACCGACCTGATCCCGGTCGACTGCCGCTGCGGGGCCCGGATGACGCTGCTGCTCACGGTGGAGAGCGGCGACGACCCCGGCCTGTCGATCGGTCGGCACGGCGAACTGCACGTGTTCGTCTGCCCGGTGGACCTGGCGCACCCGGTGGGGCTGGACATCCAGGGCTGAGCCCTCAGGGGCCGAGGCCTCAGGCGGCGCCCCGGTCGAGGCGCAGCCGGTAGACCTGGCGGGAGCCGCCCTCCGGGCCGGGCCCGGTCATCCCGTCCGGCCCGGCCGGTCGGCCGCCCCGTCGCCCTCCTCACCGTCCACGCCGTCCACGCCGGACGGTCTGGACGGCCAGCGCGGGTCGACCACGGCCTGCGGGTCCTTGCCGCGGCGCAGCCAGGCCTGGAGGCCCTCGGCCCACTCCCGGTACCAGCCGATCTGGCGCCGGTGCAGTTCGGCCGGTGCCACCTCCCCCACCTCGGCCGGGTAGCGCCCGGCCAGTGCGACGGCGACCCGTACGGCGGCCAGCGCGTCGCTGCCCGCCTCGTGGGCGTCCGTCAGCTCCACCCCGTACACCTCGCACACCCGCTGCAGGGTGCGCGAGCCCTTGCGGTACTTGTCGACGGCCCGGTCGATCACCAGCGCGTCCAGCACCGGGCCGACCGGGGCACCGAGGCGCTCGGCGAGCGTGGGCAGGCCGTAGCGGCGCAGCTCGGCGTCGAGCAGCGAGAGGTCGAAGGGCGCGTTGAAGGCGACCACCGGCCGTCCGTCCGCGATCCGCGCGCAGAGCGCTGCGGCTATCTCCTCGACCGCCTCCTTGGCCTGTCGCCCCCTGCTGCGTGCCAGGGCGTCCCCGATCCCGTGGATCGCCTCCGCCTCGGCGGGGATCGGCACGCCGGGATCGAGCAGCCAGTTGGCGGCCTCCACCCGGACGGCGCCGACCGTGTCCACGAGCGCGGCCGTGACGATGCGGTCCACGGCCGGGTCGGTGCCCGTGGTCTCCAGGTCGAAGCCGACCAGTGGCTGCTGCCACCAGCTCATCAGGTGTGTCCTTCCGTTCTCCGGCGAAACAGCCCCCATCATCACCCGCCCCACCGACAACCCGACCGGCAGGGGAGCCGGTGCGGGCGGTCACGGGTGGGCGGTCGGGGTCGGGGCGCCGGGCCGGGCGGCCGGCTGCGGGCGCCGACGGAAGCTCTGACTCCGCTTCCCTGCTTGGCCGTTGGGCGGCCGGCCGGTCAGGGTGCGAGGAGGGTGCGGCCGAGCTGGTCGGTGCTGTCGCGGACGCCGGGGAGGACGTAGAAGTAGCCGCCGCCGGTGGGGCGGAGGTGGCGGGCGAGGGGTTCGGTGTCGAGGCTGGCCTGGACGGCCTCGAACTGGCGCCGGACGTCCTGCTGGTAGCAGCAGAAGGCGAGGCCGAGGTCGGGTTCGCCGTCGGGGTCGAGGCCGCGGTCGAAGTTGAAGCCGCGGCGCAGGATGCGGCTGGGGCCGGCGGCGTCGGTGCGGGGGTTGGCGAGGCGGATGTGGGAGTCGAGGGGGATGACGGCGCCGTCGGGGTCGTGGGTGTAGTCGGGGGTGTCGGTCTCGACGGCGGCGCCGAGCGGGGCGCCGTCGCCCTTGCGGCGGCCGATCGTCCGCTCCTGCTGGTGCAGCGGCACGTCGTCCCAGCCCGCGGCCAGGATGCGGATGGCGCGGACGACCTGGTAGCTGCCGCCGGCGGCCCAGGCGGGTTCGTCGCCGCCGTCGCCGACCCAGACGAGTTCGTCCATCTGCCGGGCGGATCCGGTGTCGGGGTTCTGGATGCCGTCCTTGAAGCCGAGCAGATTGCGGGCCGAGCCGGTGGGGCGGGGGCGGTTCTGGAAGCCGTCGAGCTGCCAGCGGGGCCCGGCCAGGCCCTTGGTGGCGCGCAGCAGGTCGCGGACGGCGTGCTGGACGGTGTCGCGGCTCTCGGCGCAGACCTGGAGGCAGAGGTCGCCGTGGCATTCGGCGGGGCGCAGGGCGTCGACGGGGAAGGCGGGCATGGCGGTGAGGCGGCGGGGGCGCCGGTCGGTGAGGCCGTAGCGGGTGTCGAAGAGCGAGGCGCCGACGGAGACGGTGACGGTGAGGTCGTCGGTGGGCAGGACGGGGCCGAGGGTGCCGCTGTCGGCGGGGGCGCTGTCCGGGCCGGGGTCGGGCGGGGTGCCGCCGGTGGTGAGGAAGCGGATCCGGTCGGTGAGGGTGCGCAGCAGGGTTTCCAGGGCGGCCCGGTCGCGGGCGGTGACGTCGAGGGCGAGGAAGGTGGCGTAGCCGGGGGGCGGGTTGAGGATGCCGGCTTGGTGGACGCCGTGGAACTCGATCCGTCCGCCCGGTGTGCGGGCGGCCGCGGCGGCGGGCGGGGCGGGCAGGGCGAGGGGGGCCGCGAGGGCGGTGGAGGCACCGAGGGCGGTGCGCAGCAGGCTGCGGCGGGTGGCGCGGGGGTGTTCGGAGCCGGTCGGGTGCGGGCTGTCGATCATGGGATCGGACGCTACGACGGCTCGGCCCCGGCGCGCTGACGAGCACGCCGGGGCCGAATAGTCCTATCGAATGACTACTGGTGGGTCATCAGCCGTACGGGCTACCACCGGGCCGCCGCCGGCCCGGGCGCCACCGGCCGCAGGCCTACCGGGCCGCCGCCCGTCCGCTCAGCGCGAGCCGGCTGGACAGCACGCTGGACGCCACCGCGAGCGCCAGGCAGAGCGCCGCGCCGACGCCCAGCGGCAGCCAGGGCAGCCGCAGCGCGACGCTCGCCTGCCCGGCCAGGATGCGATGGTTGAGCAGGGCCGTGGTGCCGTACTGGGTGAGCGCGGTGACGGCGAGGGCGAGCGCGGCGGCGGTGGCCACCACCAGGACGGCCTCCAGCGCGACCATCTGGAGCACCTGGCGGCGCACCGTCCCGGCCAGCCGCAGCACGGTGAAGTCGCGGCGCCGGTCGGCGACGCTCATCACCATGGTGTTGACGATGGCGATCAGCGCGTAGAGCAGGGCCGGGCCGAGGATGGTGGTGGTGGCGATCCAGGCGTAGTGGGCGTTCGGGTCCGGCCCGGGGTCATGGGCGTCGGTGAGGACGCCGCCGAGCCGGTCGGCGGGTTCGGCGCTGAGGTGGACGGCGCCGGGGCGGGCGCCGGCCAGGTGGCCGGCGACGGCGTCGCCGCTGAGCAGGACCTCGTCCAGGCCGAGCTGGGTGCGGTAGACCAGGGCGAGCCGCAGGCCGGTGACGGTGCCGTCGGCGAGGCGCAGGTTGACCTGGTCGCCGAGCTTCCAGCCGTGGCCGCGGACCTGGTCGGTGGAGGCGGCGAGGGTGGCGCCGCGCAGGTCGGCGGCGGCGCCCTCGACGGCGGGCAGGGTCCAGGCGGTGGCGAGGTCGCCGTCCACCACGGTGGCGGCGGACGGCGCGCTGGCGGGCGAGTCCTCGCTGTGGTCGTCGAAGGCGGGCCGCTCGGCGCCGAGGCCCATGACCACGGTGGAGGTGGTGGCGGTGGCGTGCAGGCCGGCCTGTCCGGCGGTGAGCCGCCGGGCGGCGTCGGCGGGCAGCGGGCCGGCGCCGGGGCGCAGCACGTACCGGGCCGCCGCGGTGGCCCTGGCCTGGGCGGTCATGGCGTCGGCGAAGGCGGCGGTGGAGCCGACCGCGGTACCGGCGAGCGCGATGGTGAGGAAGGCCGGGGTGGCGGTGGAGACGGTGCGGCGCACCGCGGTGAGCGCGTTCTGCCGGGCGAGCAGCGGGGCGGCGGCGGTGAGCCGGGCCAGCGGGGCGCTGAGCAGCCGGACCAGCAGCGGGACGACGACCGGCGCGAACAGGGCGATGGTGGTGATGGCGGCCAGGTCGGCGCCCATCACCCACTGGGAGGCCAGCTGGGGGTCGTCCGGCTGGTCGCCGGGGGCGGGCGGCATGCTGGACGCCGTCAGGTAGTAGCCGACGGTGCCGACGAAGCCGAGCAGCCCGAGCACGGCGAAGGCCCAGCGCGGCCCGGTCATGACCGCGCGGTCGACGGCGGCGTCGCCGAGCGCCTCGACGGCCCGCACCCGCCCGGCCCGGACGGCGGCGGCGACGGCGCCGAGCAGGGCGACCACCAGGCCGACGGCGGCGGCCAGCAGCATCGGCCCGGCGGCGGGCCGCGCGGTGAACCCCTCGGGGGCGGCGCCGCGGGCCACCAGCCAGGCGGCGAGCGCGGGCGCGCCGGGCAGCGAGAGCAGGCAGCCGCTGACCGCGGAGACGAGGGCGACGACGACGGCCTCGCCGGTGATCAGCTGGACGATCTGGCGGGGCGTGGCGCCGACGGCGCGCAGCATCGCGATCTCCTGGCGGCGCTGGGCGACCGCGAACGCGAAGGTGCCGGCGACCACGAAGACCGCGACGAAGGCGGCCATCGCCGAGGTGAACTGGAGCACCTTGTGCAGCGAGGGGGCGCCGAGCGGGGAGTCGTCCCCGGCGGTGTCGTTGAGCAGGCTGCCGGTGGTGGCGACCAGGGTGACGCCCAGGGTGAGGGCGACGTAGGAGCCGGCGAAGGCGGCCTTGCGGCGGCGCAGGCTCGCGGCGGCCACCGGCAGCAGGGTGCCGAGCGAAGTCATGCCGCCGTCCCCGTCGTCTCCAGGGCGGTCATCCGCTCGGCGACCTGCTGGGCGCTCGGGTGGGGCAGGTCGTCGACGATCCGGCCGTCGGCGAGGAAGAGCACGCGGTCGGCGTAGGAGGCGGCGACCGGGTCGTGGGTGACCATGACGGTGCTCTGGCCCTCGCGGTCGACCAGGTCGCGCAGCAGGGCGAGCACGTCGCGGCTGCTGGAGCTGTCGAGGGCGCCGGTGGGCTCGTCGGCGAACAGCATCCGGGGCTTGGTGATCAGGGCGCGGGCGATGGCGACGCGCTGCTGCTGCCCGCCGGACAGCTGGGAGGGCAGGTGGCCGGCCCGCTCGGCGAGGCCGACCTGGGCGAGCGCGGCCCGGACCGCTGCCCGGTCGGGGCGGCGCCCGGCCAGGCGCAGCGGCAGGCCGACGTTCTGCTCGGCGGTGAGCGAGCCGACCAGGTTGAACGCCTGGAAGACGAAGCCCAGTTGCTGCCGGCGCAGGACGGTCAGCTGGGTCTCGCTCAGGCGGGCGAGGTCGGTGCCGTCCAGCACGACCCGGCCGCCGTCGGGGCGGTCCAGGCCGGCGCTGCACTGCAGCAGGGTGCTCTTGCCGGAGCCGGAGGGGCCCATGACGGCGGTGAACGTGCCGCGGTCGAAGGTGACGTCCACCCCCCTGAGCGCTCGCACGGCCTCCGGGCCGGTGCCGTAGGTGCGGTGTACGTCTTCGAGGCGCAGTACGGCCCCGTCATCCCCCGTGATCTTCACGAGGGCTACACCTACCACGGGCACACCCGCCCTGACCAGGGGTGATGGGGGAATCGTTACGACGCGGGAAGGAGCCCGCCCGGCCGCCGGGCCTCGGCGCGGACCTCCTCCTCCGACCGCTCCGGGGTGGCCCCGGGGGCCGGGCGGTGCATGGTGACGTCGATCGGGTCCTCCTCGACGACCGTGAAGCCGTGCCGTTCGTACAGCCGTTGGGCGGCGCTGCCCCGGAGGACGACCAGGCGGACGGGCTCGCCCGCGGCGTCGGCCTCGGCGAGGAGGTGGCGCAGGACGGCGGTGCCCAGGCCGCGGCCCTGGAGGCGGGGGGCCAGGTAGAACAGCTCCAGGTGGCGGCCGCCGTGCTCGTCGGGGCGGATCGTGACGCAGCCCGCGAAGGCGCCTTCGACCAGCAGCACCGACGTGTACCGGGTGGAGAAGGACTTCCGCACCCGCTCCCGGGAGCGGTCCGGGTCCCAGCGGCCGAGGCGTTCCAGGTCGGCGCGCATGACCTGGGCCTTGAGCTCGACGATGGGTTCGAGGTCCTTGGACCCGGCGGGTTCCAGGGTCCAGGCGGGGAGGCTGTTCACGGCGCGCAGTGTTCCACCGGGGAAGCGCCGCTGACCAGCGAATATCTCAGGACACGTTCCGGGAGTCGGCCCAGACCCCCTCGAACTCCTCGCGGTAGACATCCAGCAGCCCCGGCTCGGTGCCGCCCGGCTGCTGCCCGGCGCCGCCGCGCAGGATCAGCGCCGGGGACTCCATGCCGCGCGAGCGGCGCAGGTAGGGCTGGATGACGCCGAGGTCGCGGCCGGCCCGGCGGCCGGCCACCGGGCCGGTGGGGCGGGGGCCCTCGACCAGGTAGGCGGTGAAGCGCGGAGTCTCGTCGAAGACCCGGATCTCGAAGCCGCCCTGGTCCCGCAGCCGGGCCCGGACCCGGCGCACGTGCATGATGTTCATCTCGATCGAGCGGGACAACTCGCCCCGGGAGAGCCCGAGTTCGCGTTCCCGGCGGCGGGTGGCGCTGCTCGCCGGGTTGAGGAACAGCAGCCGGACCCGGCAGCCCTCGCCGGCCAGGCGGACCAGGCGCTTGCCGGTGTAGTTCTGGCAGAGCATGCCGAGGCCGATGCCGAGCGCGTCGAGGCGCCGGGCACCGTCGAGCAGGTCCTCGACCGGCAGGTCGCGCTGCAGCCGGACCCGGTCGGCGTGCACGGCGACCACGTCGGCGTAGCGTCCGGCGACCAGCGACTCCACCACGTCGGCGGGCACCCCGCCCGCGCCGCCGTCGAGGACGGCGAGCAGCCGGGCGGCGGCGCGCTCGGTCTGGGCCAGCACGGTCTGGGTGAGCACCCGGTTGCGGGAGACCACGTGCCGGGCCACTTCCAGTTCGTCCAGGGCGAGTTCGATCTCGCGCCGGTCGGCGAGGTAGGGCTCGAAGCAGGGCCAGTGCTGGACCATCAGCTCGCGCAGCTGGGGCAGGGTGAGGAAGACCAGCGGGTCGTCGTCGGCGGGGTCGAGGAGGTAGCCCTTGCGGCGGCTGACCTCGCGCACGGCGCCGGCCCGGTGGGCCCACTCCTCGCCGGCCGGGCCGGCTGCGGCGGTGACCCAGTCCTCGCCGTGGGCGGGGGCGTAGATGGGGTGCAGCACCTCGTCGACCAGGGAGCGCAGCCGCTGTTCGACCAGGTTGAGCCAGACGTAGGCACGGCCGGACAGCCGGACCCGCTGGTAGGACTCCTCCCACTCGCCGGCCGACCAGGCGAGCGCGGGGACCTCCACCGGTCCGCCCTGGGCCGGGACGAGGGCGCGGCCGGTCATGGTGGGGCGCATGACGACCGTGGGCGCCTCGCTGCGGGCGCCGCTCCGGTCGGGGCCGTCGGGCCCGGAGCCACGGCCGCCAGCGGGGAACACCATGCGCCACCTCATCTGCGGCTGACCCCCGCGGGCGCGGGGACCGTTGACGGGCCGTTGACTAGCACCGGTCGGCCGGGGCGGCCGGACGATCAAGGGTACTGCCCGCCGCGCGCCGCCCGCAGCCGGTTGGACGACGGGGCCCGCGCGCACCACCGGCCCCACTCTTCACACGAACGCGGCCCCACTCTTCACACGAACGCGGCCCCACTCTTCACACGAATGCCCGCCGGACACCCGTTCGGACCAAACCCGGCGGTACCTCCCGGCTGTCGGGGAAGGCCTCGGGGAGTATCTCGGGGAGTGCGCGGGCTGTGCCGTGCGTCACGGACCCTCGGGCCGCACATGCCCGGCCGCCCGGCCGGGAAGAGAGCGTCCGGGTCCGGACAGCCGGTCGGCCGAGTGCCGGACTACACGTCAGTTTCCGTATGTCACAAGGAAGTTGAGGACTCATGCAGGTCTGGCCCGGAAAGCCCTACCCGCTCGGCGCCACCTACGACGGAGCCGGCACCAACTTCGCGGTGTTCTCGGAGAGTGCCGACCGGATCGAACTGTGCCTGATCGCCGAGGACGGCTCGGAGACCGCCGTCGAACTGCGCGAGACGGACGCCTTCGTCCGGCACGCCTACCTCCCGGGCGTCCAGCCCGGCCAGCGCTACGGGTTCCGGGTGCACGGCCCGTACAACCCGGGCCTGGGCCAGCGGCACAACAGCGCCAAACTGCTGCTGGACCCGTACGCCAAGGCGATGAGCGGCCACATCGACTGGGACGAGTCCGTCTACGGCTACCACTTCGGCGCGCCCGAGCGCCGCAACGACCTGGACTCCGCCCCGCACACCATGCACTCGGTGGTCATCAACCCGTACTTCGACTGGGGCACCGACCACCCGCCGCGCACCGACTACCACCGCACCGTCATCTACGAGGCCCACGTCAAGGGCCTCACCCGGCTGCACCCGGGCATCCCCGAGGAGATCCGCGGCAGCTACGCCGGCCTGGCCCACCCGGCGGTGATCGAGCACCTGGCCAAGCTCGGCGTCACCGCGATCGAGCTGATGCCGGTGCACCAGTTCGTCCGCGACCACCGGCTGCGCGACCTCGGCCTGGCCAACTACTGGGGCTACAACACCATCGGCTTCTTCGCCCCGCACTCCTCCTACTCCTCCACCGGCGACCGCGGCCAGCAGGTGCAGGAGTTCAAGTCGATGGTCAAGGCGCTGCACGCGGCCGGGATCGAGGTGATCCTGGACGTCGTCTACAACCACACCGCCGAGGGCAACCACCTCGGGCCGACGCTGTCGCTGCGCGGCCTGGACAACGTCTCCTACTACCGCCTCGCCCAGGACCAGCGCTTCTACGAGGACACCACCGGCACCGGCAACAGCCTGCTGATGCGCAGCCCCCACGTACTCCAGCTGATCATGGACTCGCTGCGCTACTGGGTCACCGAGATGCACGTGGACGGCTTCCGCTTCGACCTCGCCGCCACCCTGGCCCGGCAGTTCCACGAGGTCGACCGGCTGTCCTCGTTCTTCGACCTGGTCCAGCAGGACCCGGTGGTCTCCCAGGCCAAGCTGATCGCCGAGCCCTGGGACCTCGGCGAGGGCGGCTACCAGGTCGGCAACTTCCCGCCGCTGTGGACGGAGTGGAACGGCATGTACCGGGACACCGTGCGCGACCTGTGGCGCGGCGAGAACGCCACCCTCGCCGAGTTCGGCTCCCGGCTCACCGGCTCCTCCGACCTCTACCAGGACGACGGCCGCCGCCCGATCGCCTCCATCAACTTCGTCACCTGCCACGACGGCTTCACCCTGCGCGACCTCGTCTCCTACAACGAGAAGCACAACGAGGCCAACGGCGAGGACAACCGGGACGGCGAGTCCTTCAACCGCTCCTGGAACTGCGGCACCGAGGGCCCCGGCGCCGACCCGGCCGTCGAGGAGCTGCGCGCGCGCCAGCAGCGCAACTTCATCGCCACCCTGATGCTCTCCCAGGGCGTGCCGATGCTCTCCCACGGCGACGAGCTCGGCCGCACCCAGCAGGGCAACAACAACGCCTACTGCCAGGACAACGAACTCGCCTGGGTGCACTGGCCGCAGGGCGACGGCCCGGCCGCCCGGCTGCTGGAGTTCACCCAGGGCATGATCTGGCTGCGCCGCGACCACCCGGTGTTCCGCCGGCGCCGGTTCTTCCACGGGCGGCCGGTCTCCGGGCGGCACGGCTCGGCCGCCCCCGCCCCGAACGGCTACGACGACCTCACCGACATCGCCTGGTTCACCCCCGCCGGGGAGGAGATGACCAAGCGCAACTGGGGCGCCAGCTACGCCAAGTCGCTGACCGTCTTCCTCAACGGCTACGCCATCTCCGAACCGGACCGGCGCGGCGGGCGGATCGTCGACGACTCCTTCCTGCTGATGTTCAACGCCCACTTCGAGCCGCTGGAGTTCACCGTCCCCGCCGGCCACGGGCAGGAGTGGCAGGTCGTGGTCGACACCGCGCAGCCCCGGCTGCCCGCCCCCGGCACCGGGGCGCGGGTCAAGGCCGGGGACGCGCTGTGGCTCACCGACCGCTCGCTGATGGTGCTGCAGCGGCCGGCCTGATCGCCCCCCGCACCCCGGAGCGATCACCTGTTCGGATCAGCTGCGGGTCTTGGCGGCGGGCCCGGCCGGGTACCTATGGAGCTATGACCTCCGCCGCCGAGCCCGCGCAGCCCCGCCCGGCCGCTACCCCTCCCGCCCCCGCCCCCACCGCCTCGTACCGCCTCCAGCTCCAGCCCGGCTTCACCCTGCGCGACGCCACCGCCGCCGTCCCCTACCTGGCCGCCCTCGGCGTCTCCCACCTGCACCTGTCCCCGCTGCTGGAGGCCGCCCCCGGCTCCACCCACGGCTACGACACCGTCGACCACACCCGGATCAGCGAACAGCTCGGCGGCGAGCACGCGCTGCGCGCCCTGGCCGCCGAGGCCCGCCGGCACGGCCTGCGGCTGATCGCCGACGTGGTGCCCAACCACATGGCCGTGCCCGTCCCCGAACGGCTCAACGAGCCGCTGCGGCAGGTGCTGCGGGACGGGCCCGACTCGCCGTACGCCCGCTGGTTCGACATCGACTGGACGGCCCAGCCCGGCCCCGCCGACGCCCCGGGGCGCGGCCGGGTGCTGCTGCCGCTGCTGGGCGACCGGCTCGGCGCCGTCCTCGACCAGCTGGTGGTGGACGGCGAGGTGCTGCGCTACCACCGGCACGAGCTGCCGCTGCGCCCGGGCACCTCGCGGCTGCCGCTCACCGAACTGCTGGCCCGCCAGTGGTACCGGCTCGCCTGGTGGCGGCTGGCCCGCACCGAGCTCAACTACCGGCGCTTCTTCACCGTCAACGAGCTGATCGCCGTCCGGGTCGAGGACCCGGAGGTCTTCGCCGCCACCCACGCCGTGCTGCTGCGGCTGCACGCCGAGGGCATCCTGGACGGCTTCCGGATCGACCACCCCGACGGGCTCGCCGACCCGCGCGGCTACCTGCGCCGGCTGGCCGACGCCACCGGCGGCGCGTACACCGTGGTCGAGAAGATCCTCACCGGCGAGGAGCGGCTGCCCGAGGACTGGCCGGTGGCCGGCACCACCGGCTACGACGGGCTGCGCCGCATCGACGGCGTGCTCATGGACCACGCGGGCGCCGGCCGGCTCGCCGGGGCGTACGAGTCCTTCCTGCGCGGCGGACCGGCCCACGCTCCCGGCCCGGACCCGCACCCGGCGGTCGCCGCCGCCCGGCGCGGCCGGGCCGAGATGACCGGCCCCGGCGGCGAGCTGACCGCCGAGGTCGACCGGCTGGTCCGGATCGCGCTGCGGATCGGCGCCGCCGAACCCGCGCACGCCGACCACGCGCCCTGGCAGCTGCGCGCGGCGCTGCGCCGACTGCTCACCGACTACCCGGTGTACCGGCCGTACGCCCGGCCCGGGGAGCCGGCCGACGACCCCCACCTGCGGACGGACGGCTCCGCGGACCCGACCGAGCGCCTCGTCGCCGCCCTCGCCCTCGGCGGGCTCGGCCGCAGCGAGGACAAGGACGAGTTCTGCGTACGCTTCGCCCAGACCGCCGCCGCGGTGGCCGCCAAGGGCGTCGAGGACACCGCCTTCTACCGCTGGAACGCGCTGCCCGGCCTCAACGAGGTCGGCGGCGAGCCCGCCCGGCCCGGGCTGCCCCCGGCCGACTTCCACGACTGGTGCCGCTACCTGGAACGCGCCTGGCCGCACAGCATGACGGTGCTCTCCACCCACGACACCAAGCGCAGCGCCGACGCCCGGGCCCGGCTGGCCGTCCTCGCCGAGCAGCCGGAGGCCTGGGCCGCCGAGGCCGCCGCCTGGTCCACCGCCGCCGGGCCCGCCGCCCCCGGGCTGGACCGCGACGCCGACTGGCTGCTCTGGCACACCCTGGTCGCCGCCTGGCCGATCACCCCGGACCGGCTGGTCGCCGCCCTGCTCAAGGCCGTCCGCGAGGCCAAGCTGCACACCTCCTGGACCGCCCCCGACGCCGGGTACGAGCAGGCCCTGGAGCAGCGCGCCCGCGCCGTGCTCGGCAACGCCGGGCTGCTCCGCCGGGTCGAGGGCCTGGTGCGGGCGCTCGCCCCGTACGCCCGCGCCAACACCCTCGCCGCGGCCCTCCTGCACCTGACCGTCCCGGGCGTGCCGGACCTCTACCAGGGCAGCGAGGAGCCGCTCTACACGCTGGTCGACCCGGACAACCGGGGCGTGGTGGACCTCGGCGCGCTCGCCGTCCGGCTCACCGACGCGGCCGCCCCGCGCCCCGGCGACCTCGCCCGGGAGAAGCTGCACCTGACCGCCACCGCCCTGCACCTGCGCCGCGCCGCCCCGCTCGGCGCCTACCGGCCGCTGGCCGCCCCCGAGCACCTGCTCGCCTTCGCCCGGGGCGCGGACGTGGTCACCGCCGTCACCCGGCTGCCGTACGGGCTGGCGAAGGCGGGCGGCTGGCGCGACGCCGCGCTGGAGCTGCCGGCCGGCGGCCGCTGGACCGACCAGCTGTCGCTGCGCGAGTTCCCCGCCGGGGCGGTGCCGGTGGCCGACCTGCTGGCGACGTACCCGGTGGCACTGCTGACGAGGAGGGGCCGATGATGCCGCGCTACGAGGTGTGGGCGCCGTACGCGAACCACCGGGTCGACGTCGAAGTGGACGGCAGCTCCTACGAGTTGGCGCGCCTGCCGGAGCGGGACGGCTGGTGGGGCGGCCAGGCCCCGGCGGGCGACTACGCCTTCCGGCTGGACGGCGGCCCGCCGCTGCCCGACCCGCGCTCACCCCACCAGCCGTACGGCCCCGACGGCCCCAGCCGGGCCGTGGACCACGCCGGCTTCCGCTGGTCGCGGACCGGCTGGCGCGGCCGCGCGCTGCCCGGCGCGGTGCTCTACGAGCTGCACGTCGGCACCTTCACCGCTCGCGGCACCTTCGACGCCGCCGCCGAACAGCTCGACCACCTGGTCGAGCTGGGCGTGGACTTCGTCGAGCTGATGCCGGTCTGCCCGTTCCCCGGCCAACACGGCTGGGGCTACGACGGGGTGTCGCTGTGGGCCGTGCACGAGCCCTACGGCGGCCCGGAGGGGCTCAAGCGCTTCGTGGACACCGCGCACCGCAAGGGCCTCGGGGTGGTGCTCGACGTGGTGCACAACCACCTCGGTCCGTCCGGCAACCACCTCCCCGCGTACGGCCCGTACTTCACCGACCGGCACCACACCCCGTGGGGCTCGGCGGTCAACCTGGACGCGCCCGGCTCGGACGAGGTGCGGGCCTACCTGATCGGCAGCGCGCTCGGCTGGCTGCGCGACTACCGGATCGACGGCCTGCGGCTGGACGCGGTGCACGCCCTCGTCGACCACCGGGCCGTCCACTTCCTGGAGGAACTCTCCGGTGAGGTCGAGAAGTTGGCGACCTCCTCGAACCGCCCGCTGTTCCTGATCGCCGAGTCCGACCTCAACACCCCGCGCACCACCGCCGCCCGCGAGGCCGGCGGCCAGGGCCTCACCGCCCAGTGGAGCGACGACTTCCACCACGCCCTGCACTGTGCGCTCACCGGCGAATCCCAGGGCTACTACGGGGACTTCGCCCGCGCACCGCTCGCCGCCCTGGCCAAGGCGCTGCGCCGCGGCTTCTTCCACGACGGCACCTGGTCCTCCTTCCGGGGGCGCAGTCACGGGCGGCCGTTCGGGGCGGGATCGGCGGGCCACCGGCTGCTCGGCTACCTCCAGACCCACGACCAGGTCGGCAACCGGGCGCTCGGGGACCGGATCTCCACCTCGCTGGCCCCCGGCCGACTGGCCTGCGGCGCCGCGCTGGTGCTCACCTCGCCGTTCACCCCGATGCTGTTCATGGGCGAGGAGTGGGGCGCCGCCACCCCCTGGCAGTACTTCACCGACCACACCGACCCGGCACTGGCGGAGGCCGTCCGGCAGGGCCGGCGGCGGGAGTTCACCGGACACGGCTGGGCCGCCGAGGCCGTCCCGGACCCCCAGGAGCCGGCCACCGTTCTGCGGTCGGTGCTCGACTGGACCGAGCCCCGGCGCTCCCCGCACAGCGGACTCCTCGACTGGTACCGGACGTTGATCCGGCTGCGGCGCTCGCGGCCGGAGCTCGCCGAGCCGGACCTCGGCGCGGTGCGGGTCGCCTTCGACGAGGCGGCGGGCTGGCTGGTGGTCCGCCGGGGACCGTACCGGGTCGCGGTCAACCTGGGCCCGGCCGAGGCGGTGCTCCCACTGGGGGGCGTCGCCGGGCAGGAGGTGGTGGCGGCCTTCGGGGCGGCCCGGCTGGAGGACTCGGGGGTGCGACTGGCGGCGGACGCGGTGGCGGTGGTCCGGGTCTGAGCAGCCGATCACCAGAGGAAGGTGCCGATCCGGGTCCGGAGCGAGGCGGCGTCCAGGCCGTAGGCGGCCAGGTGCTCCGGGATCGACCCGTACTGCCGGTGCTCCTCGCGCGGCACGCCCAGGGCCAGCACCCGGTGCGCGCGGTCGGCCAGCGCCGCGTGTGCCTCGTTCGCCGAGGTGCCCGCCAGGTACGGCTCCACCAGCACCACGTCCGCCTTGTCGCCCAGCGCGGCGCGCAGTCCGGCGGTGTCGAAGGGCCGCACCGTCGCCGCGTACAGCACGGTGACGTCCAGGCCGTCGGTGGCCGCGAGCACCGCGTCCAGCATCGGGCCGACGGCCAGCACCACACCGCGACCACCGGTGCGGACGGCGGTGAAGCGGCCGGGCTCGACGGCGACCGGCTCGGCGTTCTGGTGCGCCGAGAGCCGCACATACACGTTGCGGTCACCGTCCGCGTAGGCGTCCCGCAGCAGCCGCTCGGCCTCGTCCGGGTGGCCGGGGACGTGCACCGTCCAGTCCGGCAGGGTGTCCAGCAGGGCGACGTCGCCCGGGGACATGTGGGTGCGGCCGCCGGCCGGCCAGTCGTAGGAGCCGGCCGCGCTCACCAGCACCGCGCCGACGCCCTGGTGGACCAGGTCCAACTTGACCTGCTCCCACGGTCGTTCGATCAGGAAGCTGGCGAAGGTGTGGGCGATCGGGCGCATCCCGGTCAGCGCCAGTCCGCCGGCCGCGCCGATCAGCAGCTGCTCGCGGATGCCGACGTTGACCACCCGGTCGGGGTGGCGCCGCTGGGCCGGTTCGAAGGCGGCGGCGGTGATGTCGGCGAGCACCACGGCCAGTCGGGGGTCCTCGTCCAGCAGCCGGGTGGTGACGTCGACGAAGCGGTCGCGCATGGTGTCCATCGGTGAAGTGCCTTTCGCTGCGCTCGGGTCGGTGTGCTCGGGTTGGTGTGCTCGGGAGTTCTACGGCGCGGTCAGGGGTGCTGCGGCGCGGTCAGGAGTCCGGCGGCCCGGTCAGGGGTCCGGCGGCGCGGTCAGGAGTCCTTCGGCTCGACGCGGGCGACCACCGCGTGCGGGCGGCCCGGGTGCTCGGCGGTGTACGCCCGGTACAGCGCCTCGTGGTCGCGGCCGTCGACGGTCGCGGTGGACCACCCCTCGGCGGCGAAGCGCTGGGCGATGCCGCCCTGCCAGCCGTGGGTGGCCGAGGAGTTGTCGATCACCACCACATGGAGCCGGTCCAGGCCGTACGCGCCGGCGAAGGCCACCGCCTCGTGGTTGGAGCCCTCGTCGAACTCGGCGTCGCCGACCAGCACCCACACCGCCGGGTCGACCAGCCCCTGGGCCCGCAGGCCGAGCGCGGTGCCCACGCCCAGCGGCAGGCCGTGGCCGAGCGAGCCGGAGGCGATCTCCACCCCGCGCAGCAGGGTGCGGTCCGGGTGGTGGCCGAGCGGCGAGTCGTAGCCGCCGAAGCTCGGCAGCACGGCGGGGTCGATGAAGCCCCTGGCGGCCAGTACGGCGTAGTAGGCCATCGGGCCGTGGCCCTTGGAGAGCAGGAAGCGGTCACGGTCCTGGGCGTCGGCGGTCTGCGGGGCGACCCGCAGCACCCGGTCGTACAGCACCCACAGGGCGTCCAGGGTGGAGGTGGCGGCGGGGCCGTGCTTCTCGTCGCCGGTCATCAGGGCCATCAGGCCCGGCAGGTCCGCGAAACGGGCCCGGCCCACGGTTTCCGTACTGGTCTTCGTCGTCATGCGTCGATCGTGCAACTTAAAGCGAACTTGAGGTCAAGCGACTACATTGACATCCTCCTAGCCCTAACGGGCGGGGATTCCTCCCGCACCTGCGGCACGGATACCCGTGGTCCGCTGGTCGCCGAGGTGGGTTCCCCGTTCAACGGGCCGTGCCCGGCGTGGGATCGCCACACCAGGTCTCACCGGCCCTCCAGGGGCGTTTAACCTGTCCGCCTGCCCGGCGGCCAGGATGTTACGAGCAGTGTCGAGGTCACGATCATGCAGAACACCGCACGCACCACAGGCCCACTCGCGTACCGCGAGCGGTTTGGGTCCGTCGCGGCGTCCGCACGCCGAGCAGAGCTGGGAGGACGGGAACGCGCGGTGGACGGTGCCGACATGGCGTCCGTACCGGGCCGCTTTGTCTTCGAGGAGGCGCCGGAAGGTGGACCACCCGGCGTCGTGCACGGACTTGGCGAGTCGGCCCCGGGCGAGACCGCGCACGTTCAGGTCCTCCAGGTACACCGCTTGGGTCTCGCGGATGATCCCGGTGGTCTGCTTGTGCAGCCAGTCCATGCGACTGTCGGCCACCTTGGCGTGCGCCCTGGCGACCTTGCGCCGGGCCTTGGCCCGGTTCTTCGACCCCTTGGCCTTACGGGACAGCTCCCGTTGCGCGGCCTTGAGCTTCTTCTCCGCCTTGCGGAGGAAGCGGGGGTTGTCGATCACGCTGCCGTCGGAAAGGACGGCGTAGGTGGTCAGCCCGAGGTCGATGCCGACCTCGGCGTCGACCTCGGGCAGGTGCTCGGGGTCGATGTCCACGACGAAACTGGCGTGGTACCGGCCGGCCGCATCCAGCACGATCGTCACCGACGACGGGTCGGCCGGAAGTACGCGCGACCACTTCACCCGTACATCGCCGATCTTCGCCAGGTTCAGCTTCCCGTTGGACCGGATGCGGAACCCGTTGCGCGTGAAGCGCAGCGACTGCCGGGCATCACGCTTCGACTTGAACCGGGGCAACCCGACCGGCGGCCCTGCCGCTTGCCGGACACCGAGTCGAAGAAGTTCCGGTAGGCCGTGTCCAGATCCCGAAGGGACTGGATCAGCGGATCCACCCCCACCGAGGCCAGCCAGGCGCGTTCGGCGGTCTTCTTCGCCGCCGTGATGACCTGCTTCTGCAAGTCGGTGCTCCTGGGGTAGGGCAGGCCGCCCTTGCGGGCCGCCTTCCGTGCCGCCAAGGCGTCGTTGTACACCACCCGAGCACACCCGAACGTCCGGGCCAGCAAAGCACGCTGACCTGCCGTCGGGCAGACGCGATAGGAGTACCGAAGATGCACCGGACCAAGCTACCGATAGGCACTGACAACGGCCCACGCCAGAACGCCCGAAGATCACTGCGCCGCTTCGTGGCTCCGCGCGCCAAGCCCCCATTCCTCCCCGGCCTGAAGGCCGGAGCATCCCGAGAAATCAAAGGTGAGTGCCCATGACCGCGATACCCAGCAGCGGACGCACCGCCGGCCCGCGCCCCGGCGACCTGCTCACCATCGGCCAGCTGGCCGCCCGCAGCGGGCTGGCCCACTCCGCACTGCGCTACTACGAGAGCCTCGGCCTGATCAACGCCACCCGCACCGCCGGCGGCCAGCGCCGCTACCCGCGCGGCACACTGCGCCGGATCGCCTTCGTCCGGGCCGCCCAGCGGGTCGGACTGTCCCTGGACGAGGCCCGGGTCGCCCTCGACCGGCTGCCCGAGCGCCCCGCCCCCAGCGGCACCGAGTGGGACGTCGTCGCCGAGTCCTGGCAGAGCCGGATCGACGAGCAGATCGCCGAACTCGAACGGCTCAAGGCCAAGCTCACCGGCTGCATCGGCTGCGGCTGCCTCTCGCTCACCCGCTGCGCCCTGTACAACGCCGACGACCGCGCCGCCAAGAGCGGGCCCGGCGCCCGCTACCTGCTCACCCGCGACCCGGACAGCGGGCCGGAGCCGGTCCCGGCGGACCTCCCGAGCGGCTGCGGCACCCGGCGGGAGGTACGCTGAAAAGCCTTTGCCACCGGGCCGTTGGTGTGCCTACCGTGCAGGCATGCTGCCCCTGGTGGAGACGGACGAGCAGGGGGACGCGGTCGTCCCCGACGAGTCGGTGATGCGCCCGGGCGCCGAGGCGCTGTGCGCGCGGCTCGGCGTCGGCGGGCTGCCGCTGGAGCGCTTCGCGGAGGGGTCCGTCCCGGTCTACGCGGTGGGCCCCGAGCACGTGCTCAAGCTGTTCCCGGCGGCCTCCGCCCGGGACGGCCTGGCCGAGCAGCGCGTGCTGGCCTTCCTGGACGGCGCGCTGCCGATCCCCACCCCCGCGGTCCGGGCGGCCGGCGAGTACGTCAACGGCTGGCGCTACGTGCTGATGTCCCGCCTGCACGGCGAGGGCCTGGCCCCCGCCTGGCCGCGCATCCCGCAGGCCGAGCGCGAGCGGATCGCCCACGACTGCGGCGAGGCGCTCGCCGCCCTGCACGCCCTGGACGCGGAGCCGCTCGCCGCCACCCTCGCGCCCGGCGACTGGCCGGCCTTCCTGGCCCGGCAGCGCGCGGGCGCCGTGGCCCGCCAGCGCGGACACGGCCTGCCGGAGGCCTGGTCGGAGCAGATCCCGGACTTCCTCGCCGCCGCCCCGCTCCCGTCCACCCGGCAACGCGCCCTGCTGCACACCGAGTTCATGCGCGAGCACCTGATCACCGACCCGGCCCGCGACTGGCGGCTCACCGGCCTGATCGACTTCGAGCCCGCGATGGTCGGCGATCCGGCCTACGACCTGGTCGCCGTCGGCCTGTTCACCACCCGCGCCGACCCGCACCTGCTCGGGCGGCTGCTCGGCGCCTACGGCCGCCCCTTCGAGCCGCGCCTGCTGATGGCGTACACGCTGCTGCACGTGTACAGCAATCTGCCGTGGTACCTGAGAGAGTTGAAGCCATCGGCGCGGACGCTGGACGACCTCGCCGAGGAGTGGTTCGGGGTCGGCTGAGGAACCCCGCGTCAGAGCCTCGGGTCGGTGCGCAGCAGGCCGTAGAGCACCGCGTCCCGCCATCGCCCGGCCCGGAAGGTCACCGCGCGGTGAACACCCTCACGGATGAAGCCGGCCTTCTCCAGGGCGCGCTGCTCCGCGATGTTGTCGACGTCGGTGTCCGCCTCCAGCCGCATCACCGGCGTGTGCGCGAACAGGTAGTCCACCAGCAGGCGCTGAGCCTGGGTGCCGATGCCCCGTCCGCGCGCCTGCGGCATCAGCTGGATGCCGATGCTCCAATACGGCGCCGTCGGCACGGCCGCCTTGCGCCTGGCGGCGACGAAGCCGCAGAACTCGCCGCCCGCGACGACCGCGAAGATCCACTGGTCGTCCCCGAGCAGCCCGTTCTCCGCCCAGCTGCGCCGGAACCGCTCCGGGTCCCGCCAGCCGAACCACTGGAACTCGCCCATCTCCTCGGGGTCGTTGACCAGTCGGCCGAACGCGGGGAGGTCGGCTTCGGCTATCGGACGCAGGGATACCTCTTCATCACTCATGCAGGCGCCAACGCGCGGCCCGTCGCGGGGGTTCCACCAGTGTTCGCCCCGGTGTTCTCCCCGATGTCCGCCCCGGTGTCCGCCCCGGTGTCCGCCCGAATCAGGGGCCGATCGAGCGGGCGAGCCGGAAGCCGACGTCGTCGATCCGCAGGGTCGGGTGGCTGCGGCGGCGGACGGAGGCGCGGCAGCTCCAGTGCTCGTCGAACCAGCCGCCGCCGCGCAGGACGCGGTAACTGCCGTACACCTCCGGGTCGTAGAAGTCCCAGCACCACTCCCACACGTTGCCGAGCAGGTCGTACAGCCCGTAGGCGTTGGGCCGCAGCCCGCCGACCGGGTGCGGGTGCTCGCCGGAGTTGCCGCGGTGCCAGGCGATCTCGTCCAGCGGGCCGTAGCGCGGGCCGTCGGTTCCGGCACGGCAGGCGTGCTCCCATTCGGCCTCGGTGGGCAGCCGGTGGCCGTCGGCGGTGCGGTCCCAGCCGACGTCCTCGCCGTCCACCCGGTAGGCGGGCGCGAGGCCCTCGCGCCGGGAGAGCTCGTTGCAGTAGCGGACGGCGTCGAGCCAGGAGACGCTGTGCGCGGGGCGGCGGTCGCCGGTGAGGCCCTCGTACTGCTCACGGGTGACCGGACAGGGCGCCAGCTCGAAGGGGGCCACCTCGACACTCCAACTCCGCTGGGTGCGGCGGTCGGAGAGCGTGACGCGGCCGGGCGGAACGACGATCGGTCCGGTACGGGGTTCCATGATCGGCGATCCTACGGCCTGCCGCCTCCGCACCGCCCGACTCAGCCCTCCGACCCGATCCCGCCCAGCAGGTCGATCGCCCCACGCTCGGCCGACTCCTCCGCATGCGCGGGCAGCGGGGCGCCTGCGCGCAGATGGGGCGCCCCCGTACGACTGCTGCGCCGACTGGCCCACCGCCGACCACGGCACGCCCCCTGGCGTCCACACCTGACGCACCGCCAGGATGGCTCCCTACCAACGGGATCAGCGGACGAGAGGCGGCGACGGCCATGGCGGTCATGACGGTCAGCACAGTGGTGGAGGCCCCGGCCGAGCGGGTCTGGGAGCTGGTCGGGGACTTCCACGCCCTCGGCGAGTGGCACCCCCACCTGCCGGCGAGCCGGCTCGGCAACGAGCTGACGGGCAACGCGATCGGCGCGGTCCGGGTGTTCGAGCTGCCCGACGGCGTCGTCCTGCACGAGACGCTGCTCGCCTACGACGACGAGGCCCGTGCCTACACCTACAGCTTCCCCGACGGCACCTTCCACTTCGACCGCTACCGCGCCACCCTGCGGGTCACCCCGGTGACCGAGCTGGGCGCCGGCTTCGTGGAGTGGAGCGTCACGTACGACATCGAGGGGGAGCACCGCAAGGAGTCCACCGAGCGCGTGCACGGCGTCTTCACCACCGGCCTGGCCGCCCTGCGGGAGCGCTTCGCGGACTGAGCCGGGCGGACGGACGGACGGACCCGCGGCGGACGGACCGGCGGACAGCGGGGCTGCACGAGAAGTCGACCGGGTCGACTTCTCGTGCGCAAGCCCCCGCCCTACGCCGGCGGTGCGTCCTCACCCGTCGCGGTCAGACGGTGCCGGGCCGCGGCGAGGAGCTCGGCGGACAGGCCCGGATCGTCGCTCGCCCGGGCGAGCATCAGCGCGCCGACCATCGTCGACAGGTCGGCGAGCGCCGCCTCGCGCCCGGCCGGGTCGGGCAGCTGCTGGAAGCCGTCGACCAGGTCGCGCAGTCCGGCCGTGAAGGCGGTGCGCAGCGGGGCGCCGGGTTCGGCGCGGGCCGCGTCGGCGGCCAGCGCGGCGGCGGCGCAGCCCTGGCCGGGGTGGTCGCGGTGGAGGGCGGAGAGGTAGCGGGCGAGGAACTCGGCGCGGGGGGTGCGCTGTTCGCCGGCGGAGTCGCCTGCGGAGTCGCCCGCGGGGCTGCCCGCACGCTGGTCCGCGAGGGCGTCCATGGCCTCGCGGCGTTCGGCGAAGGCGGCGGTGAGGGCCTGGGCGACGAGGTCGTCCTTGGACGAGAAGTGCCGGTAGAAGCCGCCGTGGGTGAGCCCGGCCGCGGCCATCGCCTGGGGGACGCTGACCTGCTCTGAGCCCTTCTCCCGGATCAGCCTGGCGGTGTGGTCGATGACGTCCTGACGGTGGCGTTCGGCCTCGGCGCGTGAGACGCGGGGCATGTCCGCGCTCCCTTCGTCGTCCTGTGGTGGTGTCCTGGCGGTCCCCTGGTGGTGCTCCCACTCTCCCATCCGGACCTCCTTGCCCATTTTAGATGATGGCCATAATCTAAAAGCGCGATGGCCCGGCAAGGCACCGGGGCACCGCCCTTCCCGAGAGCGAGGAACACGCACATGACCGTGATCGAAGGCTCCACCGCCCTGGTCACCGGAGGCCTCCGCGGCCTCGGCCGGGCATTCGTCGGGGAACTGCTGGCCCGCGGCGCGACGAAGGTCTACGCCACCGCCCGCACCCCCGTCCCCAGCGAGGACGCCCGGGTGGAGGTCCTCGCCCTGGACGTCACCGACGACGCCTCGGTGGCCGCCCTCGCCGAGCGGGCCCAGGACGTCGACCTCGTCTTCAACAACGCCGGCGTCCTGCACCCGGGCGCCCTGCTGACCGCCGACCTGCGGGACGTCCAGGACACCTTCGACACCAACGTCCTCGGCCCGCTGCGGATCGCCCGCGCCTTCGCGCCCGTCCTGGCCGCCCGCGGCGGCGGGGCACTCGTCGACATCCACTCCGCGCTGTCCTGGGGCGCGGGCGCGGGCGCGTACGGCGCCTCCAAGGCGGCCCTGTGGTCGCTGACCAACTCCCTGCGCCTGGAACTCGCCGCCCAGCACACCCAGGTCGTCGGCGTGCACCTGGGCTTCGCCGACACCGAGATGGTGGCCGCTCTGCCCGTCGACAAGCTCCCGGCCGACGAGGTGGCGCGCATCGTGCTGGACGGCATCGAGCGCGGCGACCGCGAGGTGCTCGTCGACGACGTCTCCCGGTCGTTCAAGGCCGCGCTCTCCGGGCCGGTGGAGGGCCTGACCGTCCCCTTCCACCGCTGAGTCCGGGCCCCACCACCTCCACCGAGGAGCACACCCATGCCCCTGTGGCACGTCTACCACCCGACCGGCGCCTACAGCCCCGAGCAGAAGCAGCGGATGGCCGCCGACATCACCGGCATCTACACCCGCTTCGGGCTGCCGAAGTTCTACGTGATGACGCTGTTCCACGGGATCGGCGCCGACGACTTCCACGTCGGCGACCAGCCCACCCAGGACGCGGTACGGATCGTGGTCGAGCACATCGCCCGCCACACCGAGGACCCCGACCTGCGCAAGCGCACCCGGGAGGCGCTCGCCGCCGTCCTCGCACCCCACACCACCGACCGCGGCCTGTACTGCGAGTTCCACATCGACGAGACGCCCCGCGACCTGTGGATGATGGACGGGATCTCCCCGCCGCCGACCGACAGCGCGGCCGAGAAGCTGTGGGCACGGGAGAACCGCCCGATCCCGTACTGAGCGCCCCTAGGAATCGCCCGGCACCCGACCGGTGCCGGGCGGCCAGGCATGGCCCGCCTCGCGCAGCTTCGCCAGGGCCAGGTAGTCGTTGCCCAGCATCACCTGGGCCAGCCGGGCGGCCGCCGAGACGACGTCGGGCCAGCCCGGGGCGTCCAGGAACACCTCGTCGGGGGCCTGTGCGCCGACCGTGTCCTGCACCGCGCCGTACGCGGCACCGAGCCGGGCCATCAACTCGACCTCCTCGTCGGTACGCAGGCTCAGGCCGAGATGGCGCTCGGGTTCGTCCGCGTCACAGAAGTCGTCGAAGAGCACGTGCACGACGTGGTCGAGGTCCTCGAACTGCTCGCGGTCGAGCCACACTTCCCGCTGCCAGGTCGGGCTGGCCAGGGCGACGACGGCGGGCACGACATGGAGCCGGAAGTACGGGAGGGCGATTCCGTGATCGATCACGGACCGACGGTACCCAGGTAGAACCCGACCGGGCAGTCATCAAGGGGCACCCTTCCGCGTCCGCACTCCGCAGGCTCAGACCACCAACGGGAACCAGCCGGCCACCGAGACCGCTGCGGCAACCCAACCGAGGGCAACCGCCGCCCGGCCGTGCTCCGGCCCCCGTGCCCGCTGGAAGGCGGCGATCAGCGTGCTGATCGCCGTTACGGGCATGAACAGGAACGCCAGGAACCAGGCCCATCCGCCCAGGGAGAGCACGGCCAGCAGGCCGAGGATCAGCAGCGGCACCCACACACCGGCCACCGTGAACCCGGCTGCGGCACAGGCGACCCGGAACCGGTCCTGGCGCCGGTAGAGAACGGGCACTGCGCAGACAGCACCGGTCAGCAGTCCGACGGCGGCCAGGAAGAGCCGCAGGCTGACCCCGTACGTCGGCGCGATGAGCACCTGTGGCACCAGGAAGACGGCACTCGCCGCCCCAGCCAGCCATCGCGCGCTCGCGGGCACCACGGCCATGCCACCCTCCTAGGTTTGAACGCGTTCAAACCTAGCACGCGGAGGGCTGGGACGGTCAGGCGGATTCGGCGTCGCCGATCGCGGCGAGCAGCCGCCGACGGGCAGCAGCGGAGGCGCCGGGCAACCGACGGGCCAACTCGACGTCGAGTCGCCGACGTTCAGCCCGGAGGAATCGGGCGACGGGAGCACGGGAGCAGTGCTGGAACCAGAAGTCACGGAGGGCGTCGATCACGCGGCCACCTCACCCCACACGATCTTGCCGATGGGCCGACGCGGGCAGCAGCCCCAGCGCTTGGTGAGGGAGTCAACGAGTTGGAGGCCGCGCCCGCTCTCGCCGTCGAGACCGGGCGCGGCGAGGGCGGGGAGGCGGTCACCCCGGGCGTCGTGCACCTCGATGCGGAGCCGGGAGGGGTCGACATCGAGGGCGAAGTAGATGAGGTGGCCGATGGGAGTGCCGTGCAGGACGGCGTTGGTCACGAACTCGGTGGTCACGACGAGCCCGGAGTCGAGGAAGCGGTCCCCGTGCGAAGTGGAGGAGAGGAGGACCGCGAGCCGCTGGCGCGCGATCGCGGGCGAGCGGCGGCTGCGCGGGAGCCAGATGGTGGAGGAGGTTCGAGTCATGGCGAAGTCACCTTCCAGGGAGAGGGGTTGAAGCCATGAAGCCATGCGACGACCGGGCGGAGGCAAAGGAATGCCCGGCGGTAGATCCCCATCGGTCACTCAAGAGACTCGGGGGACTACTCGCTGTAGCATGCTCCGCGATAGCTCCATTTCGCAAGCGCATCTCTGCGCAATTGCGCGCTGCCGCAAGACTCTTGTGATCACCTGGGGAGGTGGCAGACTGTGACCCACCGTCAACCAAGAGGGAGCGACGAGCGTGGACAGTCCAACCGTGCTGCGCCGTAGGCTCGGCTCCGAGCTGCGACGATTGCGCGAACGGACCGGGCGTCAGGCAAAGTCCGTTGCGGACGAACTCGGCTTCAGCGCGACCAAGATTTCGCGGATCGAGTCGGGCCAGACAACGCTCAAGGAATCAGACGTCCGCGCGATGCTCGAACTGTACGGCGTCAGCGACCCAGCCGAGCTGCACCAGTTCATCTCCCTGACCCGGCGCAGCACGCAACGCGGTTGGTGGCACGACTACGGCGACACCTTGCCGGACTGGTTCCAGACCTACGTCGGCCTGGAAGCCGACGCCTCGCGAATTCGGTCATACGAGTCCGAGCTGGTACCCGGGCTGTTCCAAACCGCCGACTATGCGCGCGAAGTGTTTCGAACCTTCTGGCCGGAGCAGGACAGCGAGCGCATCATCGAGCGTCGAGTGAAGCTCAGAATGCAACGCCAAGAACTCGTCCGAGGCCCGGAGCCCCTCGCCGTACACGCCGTTCTGTCCGAGGCGGTTCTCCGCCGCGTCGTTGGCGGCGCCGATGTGATGACAGAGCAGGTCAACCGCCTAATTAAGGCCGCTCAGCAGCCGAATGTCACCGTCCAGGTACTCCCGTTCAACGCCGGCGCACATCCGGCCATGGGCACGAACTTCCGCATTCTGTCGTTCTCGGAGGTTCCTGGCGAGATCGTCTTCTGCGAGTCGGTCACCAGCAGCCTTTACATCGAGAAGGAGTCCGACATCGCTCGACACTCGCATGTCTTCGACCAGATAACCTCGTTGGCGATGACACCGACGGACTCCGCGTCTTGGATGCAGCAGTTGGCAACAGAAGGGTACGGAGTATGAACTGGCGCAAGAGCAGCTACAGCAACCCATCGGGCGGCGACTGCGTCGAAGTCGCCTCGACACTCCCCATCGCCTGGCGTAAGTCGAGTGCCAGCAACCCGAATGACAACTGCGTCGAGTTCGGCCAACTGGTCAGCGCTGTCGCTGTCCGTGACAGCAAGGACCCCCACGGCCCCGCGCTCACCTTCTCCACCGACGGCTGGCAATCCTTCATCGCCGGGATCCGCTCCGACGAACTCCCCGCCACCCCCTGAAGCACCACGGGCGGCCCCGCATATCACGCGGGGCCGCCCGTTCCAGACCGGCTCCCGCCCGCGCGGTGCCGACGCTGACGGGAGGCTTGTGATGTCGCAGAGTGTTCCGAAGATCGATGAACTACTGCGGCACACCCGGCACTCGGCGCTTCACCTTGAGATGCGCGACGGCTACATGCAGGACGACCCGGCCCTCCCCGCGTGGCGGGCCGGCCACCGTCTGGACCCGGCGGGGTTCGAGGACGCCGTTTGGCGCCGGCTCGGCCGTCGGCGGGCGTGGGCTCATCATCAGGGGCAGGCCGGTCGGCGGACGATCAGCAGACGCGGTGAGGGCAGCAGGAAGGCGGCGCAGCCGATCTGGAACAAAATGCCGATCAGCGCCCACCCGCCGACGAACGGCACCCAGAACATCGGCGGTCCGCACCACAGGACAGTGACGACGGGCCGATGGAGTTCGCTCTCCCTCTTCGGCGCGGAGAGGAGGAGCAGCAGCAGCGACGGCGCGCCGAACCACCCGAGCAGGAACTGCCCCAGCTCGACGAAGCCGGTCAGGAACCCCGATCCGGAGAGCTCACCGGTATGTGCCAGCCAGAGCGCGCAACCACCGGCCGCGGCACTCCATCCACAGCCGAGGGCGAACAGGTAGCGGACGGCCGCCCGAATGAACCACGCCATGGCGCTCTCGGTTCTCAGCACGGCACCCATGGCCACTCCGCCCCTTCGGCAGCTCCGACAGGAGCATCATCCTCGCAGGATATTTGAACGCGTTCAATAGCAAATCCTTCATCGCCGGGATCCGCTCCGACGACTTCCCCGCCACCCCCTGAAGCACCACGGGCGGCCCGGTGGTCCAGGACGGCGCCCAGGCCCGCGGCGGTAGCCGGGTCCAGGCCGGGCACGCCGCCGGCC
>NZ_JBEOSP010000010.1:96817-232949 GCF_040303105.1 Kitasatospora sp. NPDC096128
CGCACCACCCCCCCACACCCACCCCCCCCCCCCCCACAACCCCCCCCCCCCCCCCCGGCGGGGGGGGGGGCCCCCGCCCGTGGAGGGGGTCGCGGTTCAGCTGGCCTGGCCGGTGGGCATCACGGTGACCTGCTGGAGGTTGACCCGGGGCGGGAGGGTGGCGATGAAACCCACCGTCTCCGCCACGTCCTCCGGCGTCAGCCACTCCATGGCGTCCTTCGAACCCTCCAGCCACTCCAGCGCGCCCTGATCGGTCACGTGGCTCTGCAGCTCCGTCGCGACGATGCCGGGCTCGACCGCCGACACCCGGACCTTCTTCGCGCCCAGCTCCGCTCGCAGGGTCCGCGACAGGTGGCTGACGTACGCCTTCGTGCCGGAGTACACCGCGAAGGTGGGGAAGATGTTCTGCGCCGCGATGGACGAGGTGTTGATCAGGTCGGCCACGCCGCGCTCGGCGGCCGCCTTCACCAGCTGCGGGGTGAACACGCCGATCGCGTTCATCAGGCCGGTGATGTTGAGGTCGATCTGCTGCTTCCACTGGGCCGTCGCCAGTTCCTCGATCGGGGCGGGCAGCATGACGCCGGCGTTGTTCAGCAGCAGGTCGGCACCGCCGAGTTCGGCCGCCACCCGGTCGGCGGCGGCCTGCATCGCCTCGACGTCCGTCACGTCGGCGGCGATGGCGACCGCGCTGCCGCCGTTCTTCTCGATCCGCTCGACCAGCTCCGCCAGCCGCTCCGCCCGCCGGGCCAGGACGACGACCCGGGCACCCAGCGACGCCAGCTTCTCGGCGGACGCCGCACCGATGCCGCTCGACGCACCGGTGACGACGGCGACGCGACCGGCGAGGGGCAGGGACGTGGTGTTCGTGGACATGTCTCTTACGCTCCAGGGGTGTTGGTTTCGGCCTCCGATCCCCGTCGGCCGCAGATCCAGTACAACCCCCGCGCCACCCCTTCGGGACGCCATAACTGGCCCTGCCCAGGCAGGTACTGCCAGGGCCACCCAGGACCGCCCACCACCCCGCCCCCGCAACGACAATGGAGCCATGGACCGCACCAAGGAGATCGCCGGCTTCCTCCGCTCCCGCCGCGCCCGGGTCACCCCCGAGGAGGCCGGGCTGCCCGCCGACGGGCGCGTCCGCCGCGTGCCCGGCCTGCGCAGGGACGAGGTGGCCCGGCTCGCCGGCGTCAGTACGGAGTACTACACGCGCCTGGAGCAGGGGCGGGCCCTCAACCCCTCCGCCGAGGTGGTGGAGGCGATCACCCGGGCCCTGCGCCTGGACGACACCGAGCGCGAGCACCTCACCGACCTCCTCCACTCCGACACCCGCCCCGCCGCCCGACGCGCCCCGGCGAGGGCCCAACGGGTGCGCCCCGGACTGCACTTGATGCTGGAGACGCTCGACCACGTGCCGGCCTTCATCCTGGGCCGGCGCACCGACGTGCTGGCGTCCAACCGGCTCGCCCGGGAGATCCTCACCGACTTCGACGCCCTGCCCGCCAACCGCCGCAACCTGGCCCGCTTCTACCTCCTGGACCCCAAGGCCCGGGAGACCGTGGGTGATTGGGAGAGGATCGCCGCCGAGACGGCGGCCATGCTCCGGTTCGAGGCGGGCCGCTACCCCCAGGACCGCCGACTCGCCGACCTGGTCGGCGAACTCACCCTCCAGTCACCGGAGTTCACCGGCTGGTGGAACGACCACAAGGTGCTGCGGCGCACCCACGGCGCCAAGCACTACCACCACCCCCTGGTCGGGGAGCTGTACTTCTCCTACGAGTCCTTCCAGGTGCCGGGCGACGCGGAACAGACCCTGTGCGTCTACAACGTCGAGCCGAACTCCCCGACCGCCGAGGCCCTCCGGGTCCTGGCCAGCTGGACGGCGCCCACGATCCCGGCGCCCTGGTCCACGACGCCCAACTAGCCTTCCCTCCATGACCCATACCGCGATCGAGATCACCGAGGACCTGGTCCGGCAGCTCCTGCGCGACCAGCACCCCGACCTGGCCGACCTCCCGCTCCGGCTCGGCGCGCGCGGCTGGGACAACCAGATGTGGCAGCTCGGCGACGACCTCGCCGTCCGGCTGCCCTGGGCCACGGAGGCCGCAAGCGCCCTGCTGCGCAAGGAACATGCCTGGCTGCCCGCCCTCCCGCACCCCCTCCCCCTGCCGATCCCGGCACCCCGGCGCCTCGGTGAGCCGTCCGAGCGCTTCCCCCACCCCTGGCTGGTCACCACCTGGGTGCCGGGCACGCCCGCCGACCGCGCCCCCGTCACCCGCGCCGCAGCGTCAGCCGAAGCCCTGGCCGCCTTCCTGACCGCCCTCCACCGGCCCGCCCCCGCCTCGGCGCCCACCGGCGCCAGGGGCGGGCCACTGTCCGACCAGGCCGAGCACGTCGTCAAGGGGCTCGCCTCGGCCGCCGCCATGGGGCTGGTCCCCGACCCGGACGCGGTCCGCGCCGTCTGGGACGACGCCGTCACGGCGCCCGCCTGGACCGGCCCGGCGCTGTGGATCCACGGCGACCTCCACCCGGCCAACGTCCTCACCGCCGACGGCACCCTCTGCGGAGTCATCGACTTCGGCACACTCTGCGCGGGCGACCCGGCCGGCGACCTCGCCGCCGCCTGGTCCCTGCTCCCGGACGGCGCCGCCGACCTCTTCCACCGGGCCTACCGGCCGACCCCGGACCCGGCGACCCTGCGCCGCGCCCGCGGCTGGGCCGTCATGCGCGCCCTCGGCGGCATCCACATCGGCGAGGCCGGCCGCCACGGCCGCCCGGGCGGCAAGGCCACCTGGGGCCCGCCCGCCCACGCCGCCCTCCGCCGCCTCGCCGCCTACGCCCGCGCCCGGCTGTAGCCGACGCCCACACCCGACGCCCGACGCCCGTCGTACGGCCGTCCACCCGAAGACGCGCGACGCCGAGGATGCCCGTCCTGCCCCACCCGCCGACTGACGGGGCGGCGGGTGGGACAGGAACGGCATCGGCCGAGCGCACACAGAAGGCCGAATGACGTGCACGCCGAGACGTCACTCGGCATACCCCCGTCGCCATTCGCGATGGCCCGGTGCACCGCGCCCACTCTGGGTTCGATCACCGGGAAGCACAAGTGAATGTTTCTTGACTGCATCTCGTAGCATCACTGAGATGTTGAACCTCGAACGCTTGCGGGTGCTGCACGCGGTGGCGACGACCGGATCCGTCGTGGGCGCGGCCCGGCTCCTGCACGTCACCACCTCGGCGGTCTCTCAGCAGATGGCGCGGCTGGAGCAGGAGACCGGCACTCACCTGGCGGAACGTCAGGGCCGGGGCATTCGCCTGACCGAGGCCGGCACCCTGCTCGCCGGAGAGGCCGCGGAACTGCTCGCGCACGTGGAACGCGTCATGGCGACCATGGCGCGGCACCGCGGACTGGTGACCGGCGACCTCACGATCGCGGCCTTCCCCACCGCCGCCCGCGCGCTGCTCCCCTCGGCCCTGCGGGCCCTGCGGGCCCGGTACCCGGACCTGACGGTGTCGGCGCGGGAGCAGGAACCGTACGAAGCCGTCCCGGCGGTGCGGCGCGGGCTGCTCGACCTGGCCGTCGTCGAGGACTGGAACGGTGATCCGCTCGCCCTGCCCCAGGGGCTGGACCACCGCGCCCTCCTCGACGACACCTACGACATCGCCCTGCCCCCGGACCATCGGCTCGCCGACTGCCCGACGCTGAGCCTGGCCGACCTCGGCGACGAGCACTGGATCACCTCGAGCGACGGGCAGCTGTGCCATGAGTGGCTGGTGCGCAACATCAAGCGTGCCCGCGTCGCCCACACCGCATCGGAGCACCCCACGCAGTTGGCGCTGGTCGCGGCGGGACTGGGAATCGCCATCATCCCGCGCCTGGGGCGTGAACCGGCCGCCGCTCCGGTCCGGTTCGTGCCCCTGGTGGACGCCCCGCGGCGCCGGGTCTTCGCCGTCTGGCGTTCCACCTCGACCGCGCGTCCCTCGATCGGCGTCGTGGTCGACGCGCTGATCGAGGCCTGTCCGGTCGGCTGAGAGCCGTCTCGTTCAGGCCTGCGCCCGGTGGCGGACGGGTGATGCTGCGAAGGCGGCCGCACCCGGGCTCCCAGCCGGCTCCCAGCCCCCGGTCGGCGAACGGTCAGCCTTTAATCCCCTTCTCATTCGCCGCCCCTAGCCTCCGCGCATGAACGTCTCGCTGCTCGACGGCTGGTTCCCCTGGACGGTCCAGGCCGCCGCCCTCGCCCTGTTCCTGACCGCGGTGGGCTGGCGGGACCGGACGTGGCAGCGCAAGTGGGGGCCGATCGCGCTCGGTACGGCGCTGGCGATCACCGCGGTGGTCGCCGTCGCCGTGCTCACCCTGGCCGGGATCACCGATCCGATCCCGTTCGGGGTGTGGCTGTGGAGCGGGGTGGCGATCGCGGCGTTCGCCGTGCTCGGCTTCGGCTGGCGCGGCGCGAGGTGGTGGCGGCGGGCGCTGGTGGCGCCGACCGTGCTGCTGGCGCTGTTCTGCGCCGCGAACAGCGTGAACATCGCCACCGGCTACTACCCGACGGTCGACGACGCGATCGGCGAGCTGAGCGGCCAGCCGCTGCCGGACCAGATCACCCTGGCCGAGGTCTCCTCGATCCACGGCAAGACCAGGACCGGCCGCATCGTCCAGGTCGACATCCCGGACACCGCGAGCGGCTTCACCCACCGCCAGGAGCTGGTCTACCTGCCGCCCGCCTGGTTCCGCAGCCAGAACCGGCCGAAGCTGCCGGTGCTGGAGATGATCGGCGGCGAGTTCGCGGCGCCCGACAACTGGATCCGCTCGGGCAACGCGGTGAAGACCGCCGACGAGTTCGCCGCGAAGCACAACGGCTTCGCGCCGATCCTGGTCTTCGTGGACGCCACCGGCGGCTTCCGGGTGGACACCGAGTGCGTGGACGGCCCGCACGGCAACTCCGAGAGCCACCTGCTCAAGGACGTCCCCCCGTACGTCGAGAAGACCTTCAACGCCGCCACCGACCCGCACAAGTGGGGCGTGGCCGGCTGGTCGATGGGCGGCACCTGCGCCTTCGACCTGGTCGTCGAGCACCCCAACGCCTTCACCCACTTCGGCGACTTCTCCGGCGACAAGGGCCCGTACATCGGCGACAAGGACCACACCATCCAGGAGCTGTACGGCGGCAACGCGGCCGCCTGGGCCGCCCACGACCCGCTGACCGTGCTCGCCCACCACCCCCGCTACCAGGGCGTCTCCGGCTACTTCGGCCAGGGCGACGAGGAGCACGGGCAGATCGAGTCCGCCAAGACCCTGGAGGCGGCCGCCAAGAAGGACGGCATCCGCACCACCGACGCCGTCGGCTCCGGCAAGCACACCTGGCAGACCGGCTCCGCGACCTTCGCCCAGGCCCTCCCCTGGCTCGCCGCCCAGCTCGGCGTCCCGGGCACCCACCCGCAGCCGTAACGGGCCGGTCCGGATTCCGTCCCGGTTCCGTCCCGGCTGCTGCCCGCACGCCGATCGGACCCCGCCCCAGCAGGCCGCCGAACTCCCTGCGCGAACTGCCCGACCCCGGACCGTGGGTGGGATCACACCCGCCCGCGGCCGGGAGGAAGCCTTGGCATCGGCGGCCCCGCCGGGACGGGCCGTCGCCGCCCCGGACGGGCACGACCCACCGCCGGACCACGGCTCCGCGATCGGGGATCCGGTGCGCCCCAAGGGGTCCGGGCACCGTCGGACCGGCCGGACGGCACCCCCCGTCGGCCATCGGTTCCGCCGCGACCGCACACATGTTCACCACCAGCCCGCTGCAACTGCCGCATCCGCCCCGGCGCCCGCCGGAATCCCGCTTTGCTCCGGGCGCCACCGTGTCGTAGGTTTCGACCGCCGTCGACGCAGCACCCGCTCTGACCGTTCCTCAGAGCTGCGGTGAGCTGCGGAGCCAGGGGGCCTGACGGCAGCACCAATGGGGGAGGAACAGCCATGCCGAGTGCCCGCAGCCACGGGTCGGCCGGGCGACGGGGGCGGACGGCCGACGCGCCGCCGGCCCCGACCCCGGCCCCGATCCACGACACCGGACACACGAGGAATCGTCAGTTGCGCAGCAGCATCCGACTGGTCACCGCCACCGCCGCCGCCCTGCTCTGCGCGGGCGCCCTGAGCGCCTGCGGCCCGGACAACAGCGGCCAGGACGGCGGCAGGAGCGCCGCCCCGGCGGCGCCGACCACCGCGGCACCCGCGGGCGGCGGGACCGCCAAGCCCACCGCCGGTGCCACCAAGCCCACCGGTGAAGGCGCCGACAAGGGCGTCCCGGCCAAGGCCTGGATGGACACCAAGAGCATCCCGATGGACGAGACCTACCACTTCGCCCCGCTGGCGGCCAACGCCAAGCCGGTCACCGGGCCGGTCGACTTCAAGGGCATGGAGCTGTGCCACGCCGCGCCCCCCAAGGGCGAGGAGTACATGTACACCGACGGCGCGGCGCGCGCCAAGGCCGCGGTCGGCTTCGGCGGGGACCGCTGGACGGCCCAGCAGACCGTGGACTTCTGGGGCGACCCGACCCACAGCAGCGGCAACGCCCAGACCGCCGCCGCGATCAAGCGCGCCATCACCGAGGCCGTGACGAACTGCGCCAAGACCGCGCCGGGCGCCACGGTGAAGGTGGCCAGCGCGACCGACGCACCCTACTTCGCCGCCACCGTGACGGCCCCGCAGGCCGACGGCTCCACCGCCACCCTGCACGAGTACGTCGCGCTGGGCGGCGGAGCGGTCACCGAACTGTCCGTCTGGGCGACCACCAAGGGTGGCGCCCAGCCCAAGGACGCCTGGAAGGCACCCGAGGACAAGTACGTCGCCACCGGAATGACGGCCCCGCTCTGCGAGGCCTTCCCCGGCTGCGGCTGACGTACCGACAGACCGCCGCCAGGCCCGTCCGGCACAGGGGACCGGACGGACCTGGCGGCATCATGCCTCAGCGGCTCACAGCCCCAGGCGGCTGAGCGCCGTGGTCCAGTCGGCGGCGATCGCGCTGCGGGCGGCGGACAGGGTCACCTTGTGGCCGCACACCGCGTTCTTGAGTCTGGTCTCGACCGCGTCCTTGCTCTGCGCCGGCTCGTTGCCGTAGCGCGGCTCGGGCCACAGGTTGTGCGGGTCGCGCGGCGCGCCGCCGAGCTCCAGCGGGACGAGGTGGTCCTCCTCGTAGTCCGCCGGGTTGGTGTCCGAGTAGCCGTACTGGGCGATCTGCTGGGTCTTCAGCGCGTTGGTGTAGCTGACCGGCGGGCGCACGGTGGCGGTCCAGCCGGAGACGCAGATGGTCTGCCCGATGGTGGCCTGGGTGACCGCCGGGTTGTACGCGCCCGGGGTGCACGACGGGTCGGGCAGCGGCAGGTACGCCCGCGAACAACTCGCGCCGGTGGCACCGGACTTGACCGGCTTGTGCGAGGCCGAGGCGGCCTGCGCGGTGCCGGTGGCGAGCCCGGCGGCGGCGAGGGCAGCCGCCGCGGCGATGACGGTGAGACGCTGACGGAGCATCATGGTTGCGCTCTCCTGGGCCGGCCCGGCCGTTCGCCGGGCGACTGTGCCCATGACAGCACCGCCCGCGCGACGACCGTCAGGTCCGGGACGTGAACGAGTGGTGTCCGGCCCTCCACATCCGCCCGCCCCCCAGGGGCCGGCCTTCAGCTAGGGCCTGTCCGGGACGGCCCCGGCCTCCCCCACCAGCACCGCCCCCACCGCCGTCCGCAGGTGCAGCGCACTGCGCCCGGTCCGGCGGGTGACCACCAGGCCCGCGCCGCGCAGCGCGCCGAGGTGCTGGGAGACGGCGCTCGGGGTGACGCCCAGCCGATCGGCGAGCTGCGGGGTGCTCAACGGCTCACCGAGCACCGCGAGCAGCTCCGCGCGGGTGCGCCCGAGGACGGCGGCCAGCCCGGCGGACGACGGCCGGGGCTGCTCCCAGAGCAGTCCGACCCCGGCCGCCGGGTAGCGGATCGAGGCGGCGGCGCGCGGCGAGTAGTCGACCATCACGTCCGGCCAGCCGAAGACCGAGGGCAGCAGCGCCAGTCCGTGCCCGCCCGCCTCGACCGTCCACACCGCCCCGGCGCGACGGCGGCCGTGCACCAGCAGCTCGCCCTCCCGCCACACGACGTCCTCGTGCAGCGCCGCGAACAGCCCCTCCACCCCACGGTCCACCAGGGTCACCGCCCGGCGGCCCAGGTCCACCTCCAGCAGGGCCAGCATCCGGCCCCAGTGCGGGGCGACCAAGGCATCGTGGAAGCGCTGCAGCGCGTCGGCAACGCGCGTCAACAGCTCTGTGGTGTCCGGGAGTTCACATGCCCGGGCGCCGCCCAGCGCGGCCGCGCACTCGGCCGCCGCGTACTCCGGGTCGGTCGCCCGCAGTCCGGCCAGCTCGGCCTCGAACGAGGGCAGCCGCACCCCCGGCACCGGAAAGAAGAAGGACGGCAGGCACCCCACCAACAGGGCACGCAGCAGCGGCAGTTCCGGCTCCCCGGCGAGCACCGGCCGGGCCTCGCGCACCCACGCCCGGTGCGCGTCGTGCCCACCGACCCCGAGCGCGAGCCGCAGCCCGAGCACCGTCTCGGCCAGCGGCGAGACCGCGAACCGGACCCTGGCGACCTCCGCCGCCGACAGCCGGATCTCCACCGCCACGCGGCCACCACCCCCGATCATTCAGTCCTGGCTGAACGATAGCCGTGGGCGCGCCGGCCCTCCAGGCTGTCCGCCATGGAGTTCTTCACCTCGCACGACGGCACCGAACTGGCCTTCCGCACCGTGGGCGACGGCCCGCCGCTGCTCTGCCTCCCCGGCGGCCCCGGCCGCGCCGCCGAGTACCTCGGCGACCTCGGCGGCCTGGGCGCCCACCGCACCCTGGTCCTGCCCGACACCCGGGGCACCGGCGCCTCCGCGACGCCCGCCGACCCGGCGAGCTTCCGGGTCGACCGCCTGGTCGCCGACGTCGAGGCGCTGCGCCGCCACCTCGGCCTGGACCGGATCGACCTGCTCGGCCACTCCGCGGGCGGCAGCCTGGCCATGCTGTACGCGGCCGCCCACCCCGACCGCCTGACCAGCCTCACCCTGCTCACCCCGTCCTTCGCCGCCGTCGGCCTGCCCTCCGGCACCGGCGCGCGGGAGGTGATCGCCGCCCGGGCCGGCGAGCCCTGGCACGCCGAGGCCGTCGTCGCGTACGACGGGATGCAGTCCGCCACGACCTTCGCCGAGGCCGCCCGGTACCGCTTCGCCTTCGAGCCCCTGATGTACGGCCGCTGGGACGACGCGGCCCGCGCCCACGCCGCCGCCGACCCGGCCCAGCGCTCCCTCCCGGTCAGCGAGCACTACTACGCCGGCTACACCCCCGACACCGACGGCCTGCGCCGCCGCCTGGCCGCCCTGACCTGCCCGGTCCTGCTGCTCGCCGGGGAGCTGGACCTGTGGCCCACCGCGGCCTCGGCCGCCGAGGCGGCGTCACTCTTCCCGGACGTCACCCTCACCGTCCAGCCGGGCGCGGGCCACTACCCGTGGCTGGACGACCCGACGGCGCTCACCACCACGGTGGCCGCCTTCCTCGCCCGGTCCGACGACCGCCGGACCGACAACCGCCGGACCGACAACCGCCGGACCGACAACCGCCGGACCGACGACCGCCGGACCTCGGCCTGACCGCCGCACCGGCCGAGCTGCCTACCGCCGCCCCCTCCCCCACCGGCCGAGCGCACCGACCGGCCCGCCCCCTCACCTCGCCAGCAGCCGCGCCAGCAGCGCCGCCGGACCCTCCGGGAGGCTGCCGTGGAGGAGTTCGGTGCGGTGCACCAGGCGGGGCGCGGCGATCGGCGCGGAGGCGATCCCGGGTGCCAGGGCGAGGACGGGTGCGGGCAGCAGGGTGAGCCCGTGTCCGGCGGCGACCAGGGCGAGCAGCCCGTGCAGGTCGGTGCCGCGGTAGCGGGTGGCGGGCCGGAAGCCGTCGGTGCCGGTGGCGGCGCGCAGCCGGGCCGCGGTGGGGGTGAGGTCGGGGGCGTCCAGCCAGCGGGCGGCGGACAGGTCGGCGAGGGCGAGGCCGCTGCGGCCGGCCAGCGGGTGTCCGACGGGCAGGGCGACGGCGAGCGGCTGCTCGTCGACGGCGACGGTGGTCAGCGGTCCGACCTCGGGCAGCGGCAGCGGGTCGCTGGGCGCGGCCAGGCCGTCGATCAGGGCGAGGTCGACCTCGCCGGTGGCGACCTGGGCGGGCAGCACGTCCTGGGCGAGCACCTGGACGACGGGTTCCACCTGCGGGTACGCCCGGCGCACTTCGCCGAGCGCGTGCCCCAGGGCCGCTCCGACCGCCAGCGGGGTGACCCCGAGCACCAGCCGGGCGCTCGGGGCGCCGGCCAGGCGCGCGACGTCGGCGCGCGCCGCCTCCAGCCGGACCAGCAGCGGGGCCGCGTGTTCGAGCAGCCGCTGTCCGGCCGGGGTCGGGCCGACCGGGCGGCGGACCAGCAGGGCGGTGCCGAGGTCGGCCTCCAGGGCGGCGATCTGCTGGGAGACCGCGGACTGGGTGTACCCGAGGTCCCGGGCCGCCTCGGAGAAGGAGGCGAGCCGGGCGACGGTGACGAAGGTGCGCAGCTGCTGCGGATCCACGGCGGTCATCAACCGATCTGATCGAGAGGTAAGAAATCATCGTTGGCGCTGATCTCGGATGCGGGGTCAGGATAGCCGCATGACCTACCAGACCCCGCGGGTCGCCCTCGTCGGCGACCGCTCCCCCGCCGTCCGCTCGCACGCCCGCGTCCCCGGCCTGCTCGACTCCCTCGCCGAACGCGAGCAACTCGTCCTGGACGCCTACTGGATCCCCACCGAGGCCGCCGGGGCGCCCGGCGCGCTGGACGGCTTCGACGCCGTCTGGCTGCTGCCCGGCAGCCCGTACCGCAGCGAGGCGGGCGCCCTCGCCGCGATCCGGACCGCCCGGGAGGACGGCATCCCCTTCCTCGGCACCTGCGCCGGGTTCCAGCACGCGGTGCTGGAGTACGCCCGCAACGTCTGCGGCATCACCGAGGCCGTCCACGGCGAGCAGGACCCGGACCTCGGCCAGCAGGTGATCGTCCCGCTCAGCTGCTCCCTGGTGGGGCACGAGGGCGCCGTCGCGATCACCCCCGGCACCCTCGCCGAGCGCACCCTGGGCGCCACCGGCACCCAGGAGCGCTACCACTGCAACTACGGCCTCAACGCCGACTACCTGGACCGGCTGCGCGCCCACGGGCTGCGGTTCAGCGGCGCGGACGCGTCCGGCGAGGTCCGCGTCCTGGAGCTGCCGGAGCACCCGTTCTTCCTGGCCTCGCTGTTCCAGCCCGAGCTGTCCGGCGACGGCACCCGGGCCCACCCGATGATCCGCGCGCTGGCCGAGGCGGCCGTCGCCCACGCGGCGCTCCGCGAAGCGGCCCCCGCCTGAGCCGGGAGGCCACGGCTGCCCTCACATCGGCAGCGAGCGCAGCCGCACCGGCCCCTCCGGCCATCCGGCGCCCTGCGCCAGCGGTCGCCACATGGTGCGCAGCGGCATGACGGCGAGCCGCCCCTCCGGCTGTTCGACCGTCACCTCCTCGGCCACCTCCCGGAAGCCGAGCCCCCGGTAGAACGCCGCTAGCGGCGGGCGGCAGAACAGCAGGGCGTACCGGAAGCCGAGTGCGCGCCCGTGGTCCAGCGCGGCCCCGACCACGGCCTGCGCCAGCCCCTCGCCGCGCCGTTCGGCGGCGACGCAGACCCCGCCGACGCCTATCGCCTCCAGGTCGGTGCCGCCGACGGTGAGCGGGAGCGGGAGCAGCCCGGTGTGGGCGACGAGCCGGCCGTCGGCGGCCCGGATGCCGAAGTGCACGTCCTTGGACTGGAAGGTCAGCCCGGTGTAGGCGACGCCGTAGGGGTCCTCGCCGGGGCCGAGGATCTGGTCCTGGTCGGCGCGGGAGTAGCTCTCCAGGCGCTCGGCGGTCAGCGGTTCAGCAGAAGAACGATCATCCATCACTCCATGCTCCGTTCCCCGCGGACCGGCCTCCAAGTCCTCTCCGGCCCACCGGATCTGTCACATGATCCGACCGTCGCCCCTGGATGCACCAGCCGACCACGACCCCTGTCGCCGACAGTCGGGCGAAATCGTCGGGTTCTTGAAGAATGACGATGAAATCGACGACAGTTGACCACTCTCGCGGCGACCCGAGCCTACCGAGCAGCCCGCTTCACCAGCTCCGCCCACACCTCGTCGACCCGTGCCGCCAGCGCCTCCAGCGGCCCGCTGTTGTCGATCACCAGGTCGGCGATCGCCAGCCGGTCCACCCGGGAGGCCTGCGCGGCCATCCGGGCCCGGGCCTCCTGCTCGGCCATCCCGCGCAGCCGGACCAGCCGGTCCAGCCGCGCCTCGTCATCCGCGTCGATCACCACGACCAGGTCGAACAGCGGCGCCAGCCCGTTCTCGGCGAGCAGCGGCACGTCGTGCACGACCACCGCGTCGGGCGCGGCGGCCGCCTCCAGCTCGGCGGAGCGGGCCCGCACCAGCGGGTGGACGATCGCGTTCAGCGCCCGGAGCTTCTCCGGGTCGGCGAACACGACCGCCCCGAGGGCGGGCCGGTCCAGCGTGCCGTCCGCCCGCAGCACCTGCGGGCCGAACTCGGCGACCACGGCCGCCAGGCCGTCCGTCCCGGGGGCGACCACCTCGCGGGCGATCAGGTCGGAGTCCACGATCACCGCGCCGCGCGCGGCGAACAGCCGGGACACCTCGCTCTTGCCCGCGCCGATCCCGCCGGTCAGTCCGATCTTCAGCATGGCGTCAGGCTACCGGCGCACCACCGCGGGCGTCAGCCCGGCTCGACCCGGCCCGGCTCGGCCCAGCCCAGCTCGACTCAGCCCAGCTCGACTCAGCCCAGCCCGGCTCGGCTCAGCCCAGCTCCAGGCTCTCGCCCTCACCCAGCACGGTCAGCTCCGATCCGGTCCCCGGCCCGTCCGGCCCGAGCAGCCGGGTGGCGATCATGTGCCCGATCGGGCTGAGCGTCGCCTCGTGCACCGGTACGGCCACCCGCGGGCCCGCCTCCCGGACGTAGTCGACCACTTCACCGGCCTTGCTCCACGGCGCCGCGAGCGGCAGCAGCAGGGTGTCCACGGCGTGCGGCGGCACGGTGAAGGCGTCGCCGGGGTGGAACAGCCGGCCGTCGAGGAGGAAGCCGATGTTCTTGACCAGCGGGATGTCCCGGTGGATCTCGGCGTGCCACTCGCCGTGGACGGAGATCCCGACCCCGCCGATCTCGAACGCGTCGCCCTCGCCGACCGCGGTGACCCGCTGCCCGACGCCCTCCAGCTGGGCGGCGACGTCGGCGTTGGTCCACACCCGCAGCGCCGGGTCGGCGTCCAGGGCGGCGCGCAGCCGGGACTGCTCGAAGTGGTCCATGTGCTCGTGGGTGATCAGCACGGCGTCGGCCCCGGCCAGGGCGGCGGGGTCGGTGAAGGCCCCGGGGTCGATGACGAGCGTGGTTCCGTCGGTCTCGATGCGTACGCAGGCGTGTCCGAACTTGGTGATGCGCAAGGGCAGAGTTTGCATGGTCAAAACCATACAGCATGACTGTACAGTTCTGCTGCACACATTCCCGATACACTTCTCCCATGCCCAGCAACGCCCCGCACCCGGACACCCTGGACCTCGCCGCCGACCTGCGCTCCGCCCTCGGCAGCCTGGTCCGCACCCTGCGCGAGAGCGACGACCTGCCGCCCAACCAGGCCGCCGTGCTCGGGCTGCTGGTCCGCGACGAGCGCTCCTACACCGTCGCCGAGCTCGCCGACCGCCGCCGGGTGCGCCACCAGTCGATGGCCCGCACCGTCGCCCTGATGTCCGAGGCCGGGCTGGTCGCCCAGCAGCCCCACCCCACCGACGGCCGCAAGCAGCTGATCACCGCCACCGAGGCCGGCCGGCTGGCCCTGCTCGACCAGCGCGCCCGCCGGGAGCACCACATCGCCACCGCCATCGAGTCCCGCCTCAGCACTACGGAACGGGAGCAACTGCGCACCGCCGTCGCCCTGCTGAACCGCCTGGCGTGAACCCGGAGGCGGTGGCCGGCTACGCCTCGACCAGCACCTCCGCCGCCGGCCGCGGCGCCGGGAGCACCGCCGGCTCGATCTCCGGCAGGTCCACGTGCTCGCTCAGCCCGAACCGCCGGTGCAGCCGCTTCAGCCAGCCGGGCGCCCACCAGTTGAACTCGCCGAACAGGCTCATCGCGGCGGGCACCAACAGGCAGCGCACCAGGGTGGCGTCCACCGCCACGGCCACGGCCAGCGCGATGCCCATCTGCTTGACCATGAGCATGTCCCCGAGCGCGAAGCCCGCGAAGACGATCACCATCAGCAGTGCCGCCGAGGTGATGATCCGACCGCTGCGCTGAACGCCCAGCTCCACCGCCCGGACACAGCCGTGCCCGCGCTCGGTCAGCTCCTTGATCCGGGAGAGCAGGAACACCTCGTAGTCCATCGACAGCCCGAAGGCGAAGGCGAAGACCAGCACCGGGATGAAGGTCTCCAGCCCGCCCGTCGGGCTGAACCCGAGCAGCCCGCTCAGCCAGCCGTCCTGGAACACCAGGGTCAGCGCGCCGAGCGAGGCGCCCAGCGAGAGCAGGTTCATCAGCAGCGCCTTGACCGGCATCACCACCGAGCCGGTCATCAGGAACAGCAGCACCAGCGTCCCGGCCGCGACCAGGCCCAGCGCCCACGGCCCGCGCGAGAGCAGCTCGTCCCGGAAGTCCACCACCGACGCCGCGCCACCGGTGACGTACGTCCTCAACCCGCCCCGGTCGGCCCGCAGCTCGTCCACCACCTGCTTGGCCGTGGCGCCCTGCGGGTCCCCGTGCACCAGCACGTCGACCGTCGACACCGCGTCGCCGACCGGCGTCACCGCCCGCACCCCGCTGACCCCGGGCAGCTTGGCGACCACCTCGTCCGCGTAGGCCTGCGCCACCGGAGCCCCGCCCTCGACCACCACGGTGATCGGCGCGGCCGCGACCTGCGGGAAGCGGTGGTCGACGGTCTCGGCGACCTGCCGCCCGGCCGAGGAGGCGGGCAGCACGGCGGCGCCGGAGCTGCGCATGTCGGCGTGCAGGAAGGGGGCCCCGGCCGCCATCAGCACGCCCACGCAGGCGAGGGTGACGAGCACCGCCTGCTTGCGGACCCGCCGTACCGTACGGCTGAAGAAGCCCTCGTCCGGCACGGGTGCGGTGGGTGTCCTGATCCGGCCCCCGGCGAATCCGAGCAGGGCGGGGATCAGGGTGAGCGCGGCGGCGACCGCGATCACCACCACGCTCACCCCGGCGGCGGCGACCGCGCCCAGCACCGGGCTGGTGAAGACGAAGAGGCCGGACAGCGCGACGGCCACGGTCAGCCCGGAGAAGGCGACAGTGCGCCCGGCGGTCGCGGCGGTGCGCTCGACGGCGGCGGCGATACCCGCGCCGTGGCCGCGTTCCTCGCGGAAACGATTCACCATCAACAGCGCGTAGTCGATCGAGAGCCCGAGCCCCAGCACGGTGGCGATCGGCAGCACGCTGGTGTCGATGTCCATGATCCGGCTGAATCCGAACATGGCCAGCAGTGCCCCGCCCACCGAGGCGACGGCGCCGATCACCGGCAGCGAGGCGGCGGCCAGGCCGCCGAAGACCAGCACCATGACGACCAGGGTGAGCGGCAGGGTCACCATCTCGCCGAAGCGGGTGTCCTGCTCGGTCTGCTTCTTGACCTCCTGCTGGAGGACGAGGTCCCCGCCGACGGTCACGTGCGCGCCGCCCGCGCCGTTCAGCACGGCGAGGCGATGGACGGCGGCGTCGGTCTGGGCGGAGGTCGCGGTGCCGGCCATCCGTACGGTGATCAGGCCGGCCTTGCCGTCGGCGGCCCGCAGCGCGGCCGCGCCCGGCCCGCCGCCGTACGCGTCCTGGGCGCCGGCGACCCCGGGCAGGGCGGCGATCTCGGCGGTGGCCTTCTGGACGGCGGCCCGTACGGCCGGGTCGTCCACCGGCTTGCCGTCCACCACCGCGGTCAGCGTGCCCTTGACCGGATCGGCCGCGGCGACCACGGCGCTGCCCCGGTCCGCCTCGGCGGTCGCGGAGGAGGCCCCGGCCACCGTGCCCTCGAACACCCGTCCGCCGATCAGCACGCCGACGACCAGGACGACGGCCCAGAAGCCGAGCACCCAGCGGCGGTGGCGGAAACAGAACCGCCCGAGAGCGGCGAGCCGGCCGCCGACCACAGCGGTGGGGGCGGCGGAGGAGGGGTTGCGCATGCGCATGAAGGAGCCTTTCGGGCAGCTCCACTCAATGTAGGTGCAACCCGAACTCCGGCCTATAGCAGGGCAATGAGCCTCATCTCACATTTCCCTTCACATAAACCACACATAAGTCAAACCGACAAACGAAGGCCGGCAGGGCGGCGTGAAACGGCCGGAAACGTGCCGAAGCGGGCCGGGGAAGGCGACCCGGAGCCGACCGGAAAACGCGAAACGGGCCCCACCCGGAGTGATCCGGATGGGGCCCGTTCCCTAGCTGTCAGCTAGCGGGGGGCGAGAGCCTCAGCTCTGGCCGCCGGCCAGCTTCTCGCGCAGGGCGGCCAGGGCCTCGTCGGAGGCCAGGGCGCCCGAGCCCTCGTCGCTGCTGGACGAGTAGGAGCCACCGGCAGCGGCGGCGACGGCGTCGCCACCCTCGGCAGCGGCCTCGGCGTCGGCCTCGCGGCTCTTGATGACCTGGGCCTGGTGCTGCTCGAAGCGGGACTGCGCCTCGGCGTACTGGCGCTCCCACTCCTCACGCTGCTTCTCGAAGCCGGGCAGCCAGTCGTTCGCCTCGGGGTCGAAGCCCTCCGGGTAGATGTAGTTGCCCTGGTCGTCGTACGAGGCGGCCATGCCGTACAGGGTCGGGTCGAACTCGACCTCGGCCGGGTTGGCACCCAGGGCCTCGTTGGCCTGCTTGAGCGACAGGCTGATGCGACGACGCTCGAGGTCGATGTCGATGACCTTGACGAAGATCTCGTCGCCGACCTGGACGACCTGCTCCGGGATCTCGACGTGGCGCTCGGCCAGCTCGGAGATGTGGACCAGGCCCTCGATGCCCTCGTCCACGCGGACGAACGCACCGAACGGAACCAGCTTGGTGACCTTACCCGGAACGACCTGGCCGATCTGGTGGGTACGGGCGAACTGCTGCCACGGGTCCTCCTGGGTCGCCTTCAGCGACAGGGAGACGCGCTCGCGGTCCATGTCAACGTCGAGAACCTCGACGGTGACCTCCTGGCCGACCTCGACAACCTCGGACGGGTGGTCGATGTGCTTCCAGGACAGCTCGGAGACGTGCACCAGGCCGTCGACGCCACCCAGGTCCACGAAGGCACCGAAGTTGACGATCGAGGAAACGACGCCGGAGCGCACCTGGCCCTTCTGCAGGGTGGTGAGGAAGGTCTGGCGGACCTCGCTCTGGGTCTGCTCCAGCCAGGCACGGCGGGACAGGACCACGTTGTTGCGGTTCTTGTCCAGCTCGATGATCTTGGCCTCGAGCTCCTTGCCCACGTAGGGCTGGAGGTCGCGGACGCGACGCATCTCGACCAGCGAGGCGGGGAGGAAGCCCCGGAGGCCGATGTCGAGGATGAGACCACCCTTGACGACCTCGATGACGGTACCGGTGACGATGCCGTCCTCTTCCTTGATCTTCTCGATCGTGCCCCAGGCACGCTCGTACTGAGCGCGCTTCTTGGACAGGATGAGACGACCCTCCTTGTCCTCCTTCTGGAGAACCAGGGCCTCGATGTTGTCACCGACGGCGACGACCTCGTGCGGGTCAACGTCGTGCTTGATCGAGAGCTCGCGGGACGGGATGACGCCCTCGGTCTTGTAACCGATGTCGAGGAGGACCTCGTCACGGTCGACCTTCACGATGACGCCCTCGACGATGTCGCCATCGTTGAAGTACTTGATGGTCTCGTCGATGGCGGCGAGGAAGGCCTCCGCGTCGCCGATGTCGTTGACCGCGACCTGCGGGGTGGTGCTGAGGGAGGAGTCGGTGGGGCTCGTCATTAGGAAAAGGGCTCCGGTACGGACATGAAAGTCGTAGGTAATGCCACGCGGAGGGCCCGTATCGCTCCCACCGAAAGCCGGACAGCCAAGAACACGGCACACCGGAAATCCCGTGAACAACGGGAAATCGGCGTCCGTCTTGCGACCGTGGGGTCTTCGACAGATGCGAGCGCGACCTGCTCCGTCCGAGGCGCGCAGGCCCGCAGCGCAACTTGTAGCATACGGGGACGGCCAGGCACGGTCAACGCCAAGAGCGGCAAGACGGTGGAGCCTGGTACGGATCAGGCCATATCCTCCGATTGCGCACCTCTCGGTGGCGCCCGAAGGGGCCCTTCCCCGGATGCCACCGCCAGGACCCGACCCTGCAACATAAGGGCCGGTTCGCGGCAGCGGCGCTTCCGCACTCCATACCCTACGCGATGGGCATTGTCACCGTGGCCACCACCCCCCAGTCCCCCCTTCACGATCTTGACACCTCCCCCGCGGGGGCCGACGAGACCGATGAGTTCGAGGAGGCCGGCGAGTTCGAGGAGGAGGACGGCGACGACGCGGTCCGGCGCGAGGCCGGCGCCGGGGAGAGCAGCCGGGCCAGTCGGCACTGGTGGGACCGCAACGCCGACGAGTACCAGGACGAGCACGGCGAGTTCCTCGGCGACGACCGCTTCACCTGGTGCCCCGAAGGCCTGGACGAGGCCGACGCGCGTCTGCTCGGCGAGGTCGCGGGGAAGGACGTGCTGGAGCTCGGCGCCGGCGCCGCCCAGTGCTCCCGCTGGCTGGCCGCCCGCGGCGCCCGCCCGGTCGCCCTGGACATCTCCTACCGCCAGCTCCAGCACTCCCTCCGGATCGACCTCGGCCGGGGCACCGTCCCCGTCCCCGTCGTCCAGGCCGACGCCGCCGTGCTGCCCTTCGCCGACGCCTCCTTCGACCTCGCCTGCTCCGCGTACGGCGCCGTCCCGTTCAGCGCCGACACCGAGCGCCTGATGCGCGAGGTGCACCGGGTGCTGCGGCCCGGCGGGCGCTGGGTGTTCTCGGTGACCCACCCGATCCGCTGGGCCTTCCCCGACGAGCCCGGCGTCGAGGGCCTCACCGCGATGTCCTCCTACTTCGACCGCACCCCGTACGTCGAGCAGGACGAGAACGGCCACGCCACCTACGTCGAGCACCACCGCACCCTGGGCGACCGGGTCCGCGAACTCGTCGCCGCCGGGTTCCGCCTGATCGACCTGGTCGAGCCCGAGTGGCCGGCCGGGCTGGAACAGGAGTGGGGCGGCTGGTCCCCGCTGCGCGGGCGGCTGATCCCCGGCACGGCGATCTTCGTCACCGAGCGGGGCTGAACCCTTTGAACCCCGCGTGGCGCGAACTGCCCGTCCGCACCGCCCTGCCCGCCCTGCACGAGGCGCTGGAGCAAACCGGGGCAGCCGTCCTCGCCGCCCCGCCCGGCACCGGCAAGACGACGCTGGTGCCGCTCGCCCTGGCCGGGCTGCTCTGCGACGGCCGTCCGGTACGGCGGGTGCTGGTCGCCGAGCCCCGGCGGCTCGCCGTCCGGGCCGCCGCACGGCGGATGGCCTGGCTGCTCGGCTCCTCCGTGGGCCGCGAGGTCGGGTACACGGTGCGCGGGGAACGTCGCGTCGGGCCGGAGACCGTCGTCGAGGTGGTCACCACCGGGGTGCTGCTGCAACGGCTGCAGCGCGACCAGGAGTTGCCGGGCGTGGACGTCGTCATCCTGGACGAGTGCCACGAACGGCACCTGGACGCCGACACCGCCCTCGCCTTCCTGCTGGACGTCCGGGCGGCGCTGCGGCCCGAACTGCGGCTGGTCTGCGCCTCGGCCACCTCCGACACCGAGGCCTGGGCCGAACTCCTCGGCGGGGCACCGGTGGTGGAGGCGCACGGGGTGTCCCACCCGGTCGACGTGGTGTGGGCACCGCCGCCGCGCGCCGTCCGGCCCGCGCACGGGACGCGGGTGGATCCGGCGCTGCTCGACCACGTCGCGGCCGTGGTGCGGCGGGCGCTGGGCGAGCAGGACGGGGACGTGCTCTGCTTCCTGCCCGGCGTCGGCGAAATCGCCCGGGTGGCCGGGCAGTTGAGCGGAGTTCCGGCCGAGGTGCTGCAACTCCACGGCCGCGCCCCGCAAGCGGTGCAGGACGCCGCGCTCACGCCCTCGCAGGGGCGGCGGGTCGTCCTCGCCACGGCGGTCGCCGAGTCCTCGCTGACCGTGCCCGGCGTGCGGGTGGTGGTCGACGCCGGGCTCGCCCGCGAGCCGCGTACCGACCACGCGCGGGGGCTCGCCGGGCTGGTCACCGTACGGGCCTCGCTCGCGGCCGCCCGCCAGCGGGCGGGGCGGGCCGGGCGCGAGGCCCCGGGGACGGTGTACCGCTGCTGGCACGAGGCCGAGGACGCCCGGGCCGTACGGTTCCCGACCCCGGAGATCGCCCTCGCCGACCTGACGTCCTTCGCCCTCCAGGCCGCCTGCTGGGGCGACCCGGACGCCACCGGCCTCGCCCTGCCCGACGCGCCGCCCGCCGGGGCGATGGCGGCTGCCCGGCAGACCCTGACCGCCCTCGGCGCGGTCTCCCCCGACGGCCGGGCCACTCCGCGCGGGGTGCGGCTCGGCCGCACGGGACTGCACCCCCGGCTCGCCCGCGCCCTGGTCGACGGCGCCGCCGCGGTCGGCGCCCGGCGGGCGGCCGAGGTGGTCGCCCTGCTCTCCGAGGAACCGCCGCGCGCGCTGGGGGACGACCTGGGGGCCGTGTGGCGGGCGGTCCGTTCCGCCAAGGACCCCTACGCCGGCCGCTGGCGGGACGAAGTCCGCCGGCTTCTCCGCGCCACCTCCGACGAGTCCGCCACCTCCTTGCCCGACGCCACGGCCGTCGGACTCGTCGTCGCCCTCGCCTTTCCCGAGCGCATCGCCCGCGCGAGGGTCGAGCGGCCCGCTCCCGGCGAGCGCAGCCCGTACCTGATGGCCTCCGGCACGGCCGCCGAACTCGCCCCCGGGACTGTTCTGGGCGCCCTCCCCTGGCTCGCCGTCGCGGTCGCCGACCGCCCGGCGGGCTCGCACTCCGCCCGGATCCTGCACGCCGCGGCGCTGGACGAGGACACCGCCCTCCTCGCCGGCGCGTCCCTGATCACCACCCGCGAGGAAGTCCACTGGGACACCCGCCGCGACGAGGTCACCGCCCGCCGGGTGGAGTCGCTCGGCGCCATCGAACTCGCCGAGAAGCCCCTCGACCGCCCCGACCGGGCGCTGGTCCGGGGTGCCTTGCTGGAAGGCCTCGCCCGCGAGGGCGTCAGCACCCTGCTGACGTTCACCTCGGGCCTCCGCGAACGCCTCGCCTTCCTCCGCGCCGCCCTCGGCGACCCCTGGCCCGACGTCTCCGACGAGGCGCTGCTGGAGCGCGCCGACGAGTGGCTGGAGCCCGAGCTGTCCCGCGCCCGCCGCCGCGCCGACCTCGCGAGGATCGACACCACGGCCGCCCTGCAACGCCTCCTCCCCTGGGCCACCGGCGAGGCGGGCCGCCTGGACGAGTTGGCCCCCGAACGGATCACCGTGCCGTCCGGCTCGAAGATACGCATCGACTACACGACGGAACGCCCCGTGCTGGCCGTCAAGTTGCAAGAACTCTTCGGCTGGACCAAGACCCCCGCCCTCGCCGCCGGCCGCGTACCCGTCACCATCCACATGCTGTCGCCCGCGGGCCGCCCCGCTGCCGTCACCGGCGACCTGGAGAGCTTCTGGCAGAACGGCTACCACGCCGTCCGCGCGGAGCTGCGGGGCCGCTACCCCCGCCACCCCTGGCCCGAGGACCCGACCACGGCCGAACCCACCCGCCGCACCAAGCCGAGGAATTGACGCCGTCAGGAGATCGAGAAGCCCATCTGGTTCACCACCGGCGTCATCGGCACGTACAGCAGCTGTGCGTAGCAGGTCGTCGAGTGCGCCGTCGATCCGGCCGGGCAGCCGACCTCCGACCCGCCGGCCACGATCACGCCACGGGCCGCCATGTCGCCGTTCGGGCCGGACGGGTCGGCGAGTACGGGGCCGCCGCTGTCACCCTTCGCACCGATCGCGCGTCGGTCACCGCCCTTCGACTCCGCGACGTCCACCGGCTTGATCTTCGTCCCCTCGTCGTTCGTCGTCTCGACGTCGACCCTCTTGACCTCCACATCGCACTTCCACCCCGACTGGGCGCCGCTGAGGCAGATCAGGTCACCCACGTTGTTGCGCCCGGCCCCGTACGTGTGGCGCGAGGAACCGCTGCTGTCCGACCAGGCGCCGTCGTAGAACCGGCCGGCGCCGTCGCCGTTGATCGCGATCATGCCGACGTCCAGGCCGTCGCCGATCGCGGACAGGTCCCCGATGTAGGAGCCGGTGCCGTTGTAGTACCGGCCGTTGCCGCAGTGCGCGGCGGTCAGCAGCACCTTGGTCCTGCCCTTCCAGCCGCTGAACGCGGTCGAACAGAACGAGGCCTTCCCGGTGTTGACCTCGGCGCCCGCGTAGTACGGCGCGCTGTCGGAGTGCCGCCTGCCGGACAGCGCGGCCGGGCGGCCCCCGGTGGTGGCCGTCACCGGCATGCCGGCGATCTCGGCGGCCCGCCGGGAGTACGCCTGCTCGGTCACGGCGCCGCCGGTCAGCCGCGTTGCGTTCGCCGGGGAGTAGCTGATCGCGATGGCGGCGCCGTCCTCCTGCGGGCCGATCGACGTCCAGGTTTCGGGTGCCGCGGCGGCGGTGAACCGGTCGATCGCGGCGCGCATCTCCGCACGGGAGTATGGGCTTTGGTGAACGTCGACGATATAGCCGGGGCTGGCGTTGGCGTCGAGCAGCGTCCGGACCTCGGCCGGAGCCCCGCCCTTCCAGAACAGGTCGGCGTGCTGGTTCGACGCGTCGATCACGGTCCCGGCGTAGCCGTCCGCCGCCGGGGCGCCGGACTCCACCCAGTCCTGCACCGGGTCCGTCATGCGGTGGAGCTTCTGCTGGGCCTGCGGGTCGCGCAGCACCGGCAGGCTGACCGACGGGACCGGCCCGTCCGGCGCGGCGTCGGCGGCGACGAGGGTGGCGGCGGTCACGGCGGACAGGGCCAGGAACAGCACGAGACGGGAACGGCGCATACGCGGTCCTTCGACGGGGCTGGCGGGCCGACAGCCCAGCGTAGGGCCCGACCGGCGTTCTCACGTGACCAGAAGGCGCGTGTCAGCCTGCCTCAGGCGCACGCGGCAGGGCATGCGCCCCCGACGCCGGAGAGTCACCGGCCTGGACGGCTGCGGTCAGTCGCGTCGGTCCGGCCGGATCGCGGAGAAGAGGACGAGCGTCAGGATCACCGTGGTGAAGACGATCAGGAACTCTCGGAAGCCCTCAGGGCCGGCGGGCAGCCATCCCCGGATCAGCCCGATCAGCAGCACGATGTCGAGCACCACCGCAACTGCGAACCCAGGTCGCTTCATTGCCGGCCTCCCTCCCCGGTCCCCGTTCGCACCGTACCCGTTCGACCCGCTTCCCGGGAGGCCCGGCGGCGGCCCCCTCGTCCGCGCCCAGGCGGCCGATGGCGCTCGCCGCGCGGGCGCGGACCCGGTGCGGGGCCGGCTCCGGCCGTCCAGGAGGATGTGACACCGCTGTGCGTCAGCGGAGCCTGATCGGCGGGCCCGGGCGCACGGCCGGCAGGAGCTGTCGCCGCGGCGCCCGATCCACCGACCAGGAGCACCGACATGCGATTCGACGACCACCGGGTGGTCATCCGGGAGACCACCCGGCGCGGGGCCGCGGACGCCCTCACCGCACAGTCCCTCGTGCGGTGCGTCCTCTTCGCGGTCGCCCGGCCCAGCGACTGCTTCATCACGTCGTTCCACTTCGAACAGGTCTGAGCCCCATGCCCTACTCCATCCGTCGGATCACCGGCACCGAGCACCGGGAACTCCGGGCGATCAGGCTGGAGGCGCTGCGCGATTCGCCCACCGCCTTCGGCTCCACCTACGAGGACACCGCCGCCCTCCCCGAGGACGTCTGGCGGCGGCAGGCCGCCGTCGGGGCCTCGTCCGAGGAGTCCGCCACCTTCATCGCCGCCGACGAGGCCGGCACCTGGGTCGGGATCGCCGGCGTCGAGCCCGTCCCGGACGTCCCGGACACCGTCTGCGTCCACTCGGTCTACGTGTCCCCGCAGCACCGCGGGCCCGCCGGTCCGGCCGCCGGGCTGATGACCGCGAGCATCCGCCACGCCCAGGTGCACACCGACGTGGGCTGGTTGACCCTGGGCGTGCACGAGAACAACGAACGGGCGCTGGCCTTCTACCGGCGGTTCGGCTTCGTGTCCACCGGCAAGGTGGTCCCGTACGTCCTCAACCCGTCCGAGCGGCTCCTCATCCTGGGCTACCCGGACTTCCGGAGCTGAACGAAGGCCGGGCGAACGGCCGGTGGGCCCGGACGCTCCGCGCGTCCGGGCCCACCGCCGGCCGCCTGCCGCCGGCCACGGAGCACCGCGTCAGTGCGCGGCGAACTCCCAGTTCGCCCCGACCCCGACGGAGACGTCCAGCGGAGCCCGCAGCGGGTAGGCGCCGGCCATCTGCTCGCGGACGATCGCCTCGACCGGCTCGCGCTCGCCCGGGGCCAGTTCCAGCACGATTTCGTCGTGCACCTGGAGCAGCATCCGGGAGGTGAGCCCGGCGGCGCGCAGGGCTTCGTCCACCCGCAGCATGGCGATCTTGACGATGTCGGCGGCCGAGCCCTGGATCGGGGCGTTGAGGGCCATCCGCTCGGCCATCTCGCGGCGCTGCCGGTTGTCGCTGTTGAGGTCCGGCAGGTAGCGGCGGCGGCCGAGCAGGGTCTCGGTGTAGCCCGTGGCCCGCGCCTCCTCGACGACCCGGTGCAGGTAGTCGCGGACGCCGCCGAAGCGCTCGAAGTAGGTGTCCATCAGGCCCTGGGCCTCGGCGGGCTTGATGTTGAGCTGCTGCGAGAGCCCGTACGCGGAGAGCCCGTACGCCAGGCCGTAGGACATCGCCTTGATCTTGCGCCGCATCTCGGCGTCGACGGCGGCGCCCGGGACTTCGAAGACCTGGGAGGCGACGGTGGTGTGGAGGTCCTCACCGGTGGCGAAGGCCTCGATCAGGGCGTCGTCCTCGGAGAGGTGCGCCATGATCCGCAGTTCGATCTGCGAGTAGTCGGCGGTGAGCAGCGACTCGTAGCCCTCGCCGACGATGAAGGCACGGCGGATGGCGCGGCCCTCCTCCGTCCGGACCGGGATGTTCTGCAGGTTCGGGTCCTGCGAGGAGAGCCGGCCGGTGGCGGCGACCATCTGGTTGAAGGTGGTGTGGATCCGGCCCTGCGGCGAGACCGTCTTGAGCAGGCCCTCGACGGTGGTGCGCAGCTTGGCCTGGTCGCGGTGGCGCAGCAGGATGACCGGCAGTTCGTTGTCGGTCTGGGTGGCCAGCCAGGTGAGCGCGTCGGCGTCGGTGGTGTAGCCGGTCTTGATCTTCTTGGTCTTGGGGAGGGCGAGTTCGCCGAAGAGGATCTCCTGCAGCTGCTTGGGCGAGCCGAGGTTGAACTCGCGCCCGGCGGCGGCGTGGGCCTCCTCGACGCAGCGCTGGATCTCGGCGGCGAACTGGGCTTCGAGCCGGGTGAGCCAGTCGCGGTCGGCGGCGATGCCGTAGCGCTCCATCCGGGCGAGCAGCGCGGCGATGGGCAGTTCCATGTCGTGCAGCAGCCCGGCGGCGCCGACCTCGGCGAGGCGGGTGTCGAAGAGCGCGGCGAGGTCGAGCACGGCGCGGGCCTGGAGCATGAGCGCCTGGGCGCGCGCGGCCTCGGCGTCGACGCCGTCCTCCTCCGGGGCGTCGAAGGTGAGTTGGCCGCTCTCGGCGGCCGGGGCGGCGGGGGTGAGCGAGCGGGCCAGGTACTCCTCGGCGAGCACCTCCAGGGTGAAGGTGCGGCGGCCGGGCTTCTCCAGGTAGGCGGCGAGCGCGGTGTCGGCGACGACCCCGGCGATGGTCCAGCCGCGCTCGGCGAAGGCCCGCATGACCTGCTTGGCGATGTGCAGGGCCTTGGGGGCGGCCGGGTCGGCGAGCCAGCCGGCGAAGGCCTGCTCGTCCTCCTCGGCGAGCAGCGCCGGGTCGAACCAGGCGGCCGACTCCCCGGCGGCCAGGGCGACTTCGGTGACCTCGCCGGTGCCGAGGGCCCACTGGTAGACGGCGGCCAGCGCGACCGGCGCCTTGCCGTCGGAGGCGTGCTCGCGCAGCCAGGCGGCCAGCGTGCCCGGGTCGGTGAGGAGTTCGCCGTCGACCTCGACGCCGGGGGCGAGTTCGGCCTCGGCGGCCTCGGCGGCGCCGGACGGGTCGATGCCGAAGACCCGGTCGCGGAAGTTGGCGTTGCGGAACTCCAGCGACTCCATCAGGGTGCCGACGGCGTCCTTGTCGAAGGACTGCCGGGCCAGGTCGGGGACGCCCAGCGGGAGTTCGACGTCGCGGACCAGCTCGGTGAGCACCCGGTTGCGCTTGACCGAGTCGAGGTTGTCGCGCAGCTTCTCGCCGATCTTTCCCTTCACCTCGTCGGCGCGGGCGACGAGTTCGTCGAAGGAGCCGAACTGGTTGACCCACTTGGCGGCGGTCTTCTCGCCGACGCCGGGGATGCCGGGCAGGTTGTCGGACGGGTCGCCGCGCAGGGCGGCGAGGTCGGGGTACTGGCGCGGGGTGACGCCGTACTTCTCGGTGACCTTCTCGGGGGTGAAGCGGGTGAGCTCGGAGACGCCCTTGGTCGGGTAGAGCACGGTGACGTGGTCGGTGACCAGTTGGAGGGAGTCGCGGTCGCCGGTGACGATGTCGACGTCGTAGCCGGCCGCCTCGGCGGCGGTGGCGAGGGTGGCGATGATGTCGTCGGCCTCGAAGCCCTCGACCGTCATCCGGGGGATGTTCATGGCGTCGAGCAGTTCGCCGATCAGGCCGATCTGGCTCTTGAACTCGTCCGGCGTCTTGGCCCGGTTGGCCTTGTAGTCGGGGAACTCGGCGGAGCGGAAGGTCTGCCGGGAGAGGTCGAAGGCGACGGCGAGGTGGGTGGGCTGTTCGTCCCGGACGGTGTTCGCGAGCATCGAGGCGAAGCCGTAGACCGCGTTGGTGGGCTGTCCGGTGGAGGTGTTGAAGTTCTCCACGGGCAGGGCGTAGAAGGCCCGGTAGGCCATCGAGTGCCCGTCGAGCAGCATCAGCCGGGGCCGCGGGCCGGCCCCGCCGCCACCCGTCGCGCCCTTGTCCGTACTCTGCGTAGCCACGTCAACGTCCGTTCCTGCCGATTCCACTACCGGCCACCGATCCTATGGCCCGGCACCGACAAAAGGGGCACCCGCGGGAGCCGCGCCGGGGCGGCGGCGCGGCCGCTACCAGCGAGTAGGACGGTCGTACCATCACTGGCAGCACGACGACGTGACCCCCGAGCGGCAGGAGCTCCCCCGATGACCGACGCGGCCCCCGGCACCACGCCCAGCACCGCCCCCGCCACCGCCCCCGACGCGGCCCCCGTCCTGAACGTCCCGCAGGAGGTGCTGGACCACTTCGCCAAGCTCGGGGTGAACCCGGAGACCTTCTCCGGCGGCCACCTCGGCGAGAAGCTCGGCATCCGCATCGTCGAGGCCTCCGGCGACCGGGTGGTCGGCACGATGCCGGTGGAGGGCAACCAGCAGCCGTACGGGCTGCTGCACGGCGGCGCGTCGGCGGCGCTGGCGGAGACGCTCGGCTCGATCGGCGCGATGCTGCACGCCGGCCCGGGCCGGTACGCGGTGGGCGTGGACCTCAACGCCACCCACCACCGCTCGGCCACCTCCGGCCTGGTGACCGGGGTGGCGACGGCGGTGTTCAAGGGCCGCACGGCCGCCACCTACGAGATCGCGATCACCGACGACACCGGCAAGCGGGTCACCAGCTGCCGGCTGACCTGCATGCTGCGCGACCTGTAACAGGCTTTCGGGTACGGCCAGTTCGCCATCGAGAACAGCAAGTCCCTTTCCCGCCCCCTTGTTTGACCTTCCGCCCCCGTGGGCAGGCGTTGGTCAGGCGAGGGGGCGTCGGCATGTCCGGGTGCGATCGACAGACCCCCTCCGCTTGTAACAGTGCGTAACAGGCGGGAAATCCAGGAAAGCGGCGGCTCCGAGGCCCCAGGCGGCCCGGAACCCCTTCGCCGCGCCCCCGTCGTCCGGAATACGGACGTGCACGGTCGGAAGCAGCACACCGGACAGCACTGTCCGATTATCGACGCTGCCAGCTGCAACCCCCATTTCTGGCCCTTACATCCCTCCACCAGCAAGTAAACGCCGGGCAGTTCAGGATCGGTCGAGCCAGAACGACCACATGCTGAGACAAATGCTCCGTGTGCTCATAACAAGAGAATCACAGCCTGCCCGCAGCACTGCCCGAGCCGCCCAACGGCATCTAGAGTCACGGCCAGTCACCGCGCCATCCGGAATGGGCCCGGCCCTCCGCGCATCCCGGCTCCCGCCACTCAGGCGCGGGCGCCTCCTGAACCGAATGGGGACCCTCGTGCGTCATCGTTCTGCAATTGTCGTGAGCATTGCCGTGATCGGCGCCCTCAGCCTCAGCGCCTGCGGCTCCCGGGGCGGGAAGTCCGGCGACACCGCCGGCGGCAAGGACAACGGAGCCACCACCACCGTCGTGATCGGCGTCGACGCCCCGCTCACCGGCGACCTCTCCGCCCTCGGCCTCGGCATCCGCAACTCCGTCGACCTCGCCGTCAAGAACGCCAACGCGGCCAACGAGGTCCCCGGCGTCAAGTTCGAGGTCAAGGCCCTCGACGACACCGCCAAGCCCGCCCCCGGCCAGCAGAACGCCACCCAGCTCGTCGGCGACCCCAAGGTCCTCGGCGTGGTCGGCCCGCTCAACTCCAGCGTGGCCCAGTCCATGCAGCAGATCTTCGACGACGCGAGCCTGGCCGAGATCTCCCCCGCCAACACCGGCGTCGCCCTCAGCCAGGGCGAGAAGTGGGCCAGCGGCGACAAGAAGCGCCCCTTCAAGTCCTACTTCCGCACCGCCACCACCGACGCCGTCCAGGGCCCCTTCGCCGCCCAGTTCCTCTACAACGACGCCAAGAAGACCAAGGTCTTCCTGATCGACGACCAGAAGACCTACGGCGCCGGCCTCGCCTCCACCTTCAAGGGCGAGTTCACCAAGCTCGGCGGCACCCTGGCGGGCGAGGAGCACGTCAACCCGGACGACCGCGACTTCTCCGCCATCGTCACCAAGGTCAAGACCTCCGGCGCCGACGCCGTCTACTACGGCGGCGAGTACCCCGCCGCCGGCCCGCTCTCCCTCCAGCTCAAGGACGCCGGCGTCAACATCCCCCTGATGGGCGGCGACGGCATCCAGAGCGGCGACTTCATCAAGCTCAACCCCAAGGGCCAGGGCGACTTCGCCACCGCCGTCGGCCTGCCCGTCGAGTCCCTCGACACCGCCAAGAAGTACATCGCCGACTACAAGGCCGCCGGCTACAAGGACGCCTACGAGACCTACGGCGGCTACTCCTACGACAGCGCCTGGGCCATCATCCAGGCCGTCAAGAGCGTCGTGAGCAGCAACAACGGCAAGCTCCCCAGCGGTGACAGCCTGCGCAAGACCGTCCGCGACGCCGTCCAGAAGGTCTCCTTCGACGGCGTCACCGGCAAGGTCTCCTTCGACGAGTTCGGCGACACCACCAACAAGCAGCTCACCGTCTACACCGTCAAGGACGGCAAGTGGGCCGTGGAGAAGTCCGGCACCTTCAACGGCTGACGCACCAGGCGGTTCGACGGCCGACGGCACCGGCCGCTTCAACGGCCGACCCGTCGGCCGGCCCCACCGAACCACCAGCGCGGGGGCACCACGAGTGCCCCCGCGTACCCCCACATCCACCACCCACGCGGACACCCCCGAACGCACTACGGAGGCCCAGCGGTGCACGACCTACCGCAGCAGCTGGCCAACGGCCTGATCCTCGGCGCCCTCTACGGACTCGTCGCGATCGGCTACACGATGGTCTACGGCATCGTCCAGCTCATCAACTTCGCCCACGGCGAGATCGTCATGGTCGGCGGCTTCGGCGCCCTGACCGCCTACCTCGCCCTCCCCGGCGGCACCACCCTGTGGCTGGCCCTACCCCTCATGCTGATCGCCGGCATCCTGGTCTCCACCCTCACCGCCGTCGCCGCCGAGCGCTTCGCCTACCGGCCGCTGCGCAACGCCCCCCGGCTCGCCCCGCTGATCACCGCGATCGGGCTGTCCATCTTCCTCCAGCAGCTGGTCTTCTCCTTCTACCCCGACGCCAAGAAGGCCCGGGTCTTCCCCAAGATCCCCGGTGACCCCTTCAGCCTCGGCTCCGTCACCATCCAGCGCAGCGACATCTTCCTGATCATCGCCGCCCCGCTGTGCATGCTCGCCCTCGGCTGGTTCGTCACCCGCACCCGCTCCGGCCGCGCCATGCAGGCCACCAGCCAGGACCCGGACACCGCCAAGCTGATGGGCATCGACACCGACCGCATCATCGTCATGGCCTTCGCCATCGGCGCCGCGTTCGCCGCCGTCGCCGCCGTCGCCTACGGACTGCGCAGCGGCCAGGTCGACTTCCGGATGGGCTTCATCCTCGGCCTCAAGGCCTTCACCGCCGCCGTCCTCGGCGGCATCGGCAACATCTACGGCGCCATGCTCGGCGGCCTCGCCCTCGGCCTCGCCGAAGCCCTCGCCACCGGCTACATCCAGCACCTGCCCGGCATGCACCTCTTCGGAGGCGGCGCCTGGAAGGACGTCTGGGCCTTCGTACTCCTCATCCTCGTACTCCTCGTCCGGCCCCAGGGCCTCCTCGGCGAGCGCGTCTCGGACAGGGCGTGACCACCATGACCACCACCAGCACCGAGACCACCCCGGTCATCCCCCTGCCCGCCCCCGCCGCCACGGCCCTCACCGGCCTCGGCGCCCTCCTCACCGCCGCCTCCGCCGCCATGTCCTGGACCTGGACCAGCGACTTCCCCGGCGACCTCACCTACTTCGGCTCCCCGGCCGGACTCCAATGGCTCGCCGTCGTCGCCGGCGTCCTCACCCTCGTCCTGCTGCTCGCCGTCCAAGGCGTCCCCGGCCTGCGCTGGGCCGCCCCCAGCCGCAGCAACAACGCCGTCCTGTACGCCGCCACCGGCGCCCTCGCCGTCGCCGCGTACTCCGTCACCGCCATCTCCGTGGAACTCGGCGGCCTCGCCAACCTCGAACCCGGCGGCTGGGTGCTCGCCGCCGGCGGCCTGCTCAGCGTCCTCGGCGCCCTCGGCCTCCCGCTCGACCGGCGCACCGGCGTCCCGCTGCGGATCATCGACAAGCGGCTCTTCCTGCTCGTCCCCGCCGCCCCCGTCGGCTGGTTCGCCGCCCACGCCATCCCCGACGACCAGCCCGTCGCCCCGGTGATGACCGCCCTGGCCAGTGCCCTCGCCATCGCCGCCGGCGCCGTCCTGCTGCTCCAGCTCGGCCACCTCGCCAACAGCCGGCTGCGCCTCGGCACGATCGAGCGCCCGCTGCCCGCGCCGCGCCAACTCCCGTCCTGGGCCGAGGTCCTGCTCATCGTGCTGGCCTTCGGACTCGGCCTGTACGCGATCACCTTCGGCATCGACACCGAGTACGGCGAGCTCTTCGTCGGCTACCTGCTGCTCGCCGCACCCGCCATCGCCGCCCTCGCCAAGTCCGGGCTGCTGGGCCGGCTGCGCGCACTGACCGTCAAGTACCGCCCGGTCACCACCGGCGCCGCCTTCGCCGCCGCCGCAAGCTTCCCGTTCACCCAGAGCAGCGACCAGTACACCTCGGTCGCCACCAACATCCTGATCTTCGCCACCGTCGCCCTCGGCCTCAACATCGTCGTCGGCCTGGCCGGCCTGCTCGACCTCGGATACGTCGCCTTCCTCGGCGTCGGCGCCTACGCCGCCGCCCTGGTCTCCGGCTCCCCCGCCTCGCCCATCCACGTCCAGTTCCCGTTCTGGGCCGCGATGCTCACCGGCGCCGCCGTCTCGATGGTCTTCGGCGTCCTGATCGGCGCCCCCACCCTGCGGCTGCGCGGCGACTACCTCGCCATCGTCACCCTCGGCTTCGGCGAGATCTTCCGCATCACCATGCTCAACCTCAACGGCACCACCGGCCCCAAGATCACCAACGGCTCCAACGGCATCCCGCGCATCCCCGACCTGGAGATCTTCGGCTTCGACCTCGGCAAGCCGCACACCATCGGCGGCATCGAACTCGGCCGGTTCTCCAACTACTACCTGCTGATGCTGCTGGTCACCGCCGTCGTCGTGCTGATCTTCGCCCGGGTCGGCAACTCCCGCATCGGGCGCGCCTGGGTCGCCATCCGCGAGGACGAGACCGCCGCCGAAGCCATGGGCATCAACGGCTTCCGGCTCAAGCTGCTCGCCTTCGCCCTCGGCGCCTGCCTGGCCGGCCTGGCCGGCACCGTCCAGGCCCACGTCAGCTACACCGTCACGCCCGACCAGTACACCTTCGCCGAGGCCCTCCCGCCCAACTCCGCCTTCCTGCTCGCCGCCGTCATCCTCGGCGGCATGGGCACCATCAGCGGACCGCTGGCCGGCGCCACCCTGCTCTTCCTCATCCCCAAGAAGCTGGAATTCCTCTCCGACTACCAGCTCCTCGCCTTCGGCGCCGCCCTCATCGTCCTGATGCGCGTCCGCCCCGAGGGCCTCATCCCCAACCGGCGCCGCCAACTGGAGTTCCACGAGGCCGCCATCCCGGCCCAGCCCACCGGCGAACCGGGCGCACTCACCAAGGCAGGGGCGTGACCGACCAGATGACCACCGCAACGCCACTGCTCGACGTCACCGGCGTCACCATGCGCTTCGGCGGCCTCACCGCCGTCAACGACGTCTCCCTCACCGTCGGCGAGGGCGAGATCATCGGCCTCATCGGCCCCAACGGCGCCGGCAAGACCACCTTCTTCAACTGCCTCACCGGCCTCTACGTCCCCACCGAGGGCACCGTCCGCTACCGCGGCACCCAACTGCCCCCCAAGCCCCACCTGGTGACCCAGGCCGGCATCGCCCGCACCTTCCAGAACATCCGGCTCTTCGCCAACATGACCGTCCTGGAGAACGTCCTCGTCGGCCGGCACAGCCGCACCAAGGAAGGCATCTTCGCCGCCATCCTGCGCGGCCCCCGCTACCACCGCGCCGAGGCCGAGAGCCGCGAGAAGGCCATGGAACTCCTCGCCTTCACCGGCCTCGCCGAGAAGGCCGACCACCTCGCCCGCAACCTCCCCTACGGCGAACAGCGCAAGCTGGAGATCGCCCGCGCGCTCGCCTCCGACCCCGGCCTGCTGCTCCTCGACGAACCCACCGCGGGCATGAACCCCCAGGAGACCCGCGCCGCCGAGGAGCTCGTCTTCGCCATCCGCGACCGCGGCATCTCCATCCTCGTCATCGAGCACGACATGCGGTTCATCTTCAACCTCTGCGACCGCACCGCCGTACTCGTCCAGGGCCAGAAGATCGTCGAAGGCGACCGCGAGACCGTCCAGAACGACGAACGCGTCATCACCGCCTACCTCGGCGCCCCGCTCGAAACCCCCGCAACACCGGAGGACCCCAAGTGACCGCACTCCTCGAGGTCGAGGACCTCCGCGTCGCCTACGGCAAGATCGAGGCCGTCAAGGGCATCAGCTTCACCGTCGAACAGGGCGAGGTCACCACCCTCATCGGCACCAACGGCGCCGGCAAGACCACCACCCTGCGCACCCTCTCCGGCCTCCTCAAGCCCACCGGCGGCCGGATCACCTTCGACGGCCAGGACCTGAGCACCGTCCCCGCGCACAAGATCGTCGCCCTCGGACTCGCCCACTCCCCCGAAGGCCGGCACATCTTCCCCCGCATGACCATCGAGGAGAACCTCCTCCTCGGCGCCTTCCTGCGCACCGACACGGCGGGCATCCAGTCCGACGTGGAGCGCGCCTACACCCTCTTCCCGATCCTCGGCGAACGCCGCAAGCAGGCCGCCGGAACGCTGTCCGGCGGTGAGCAGCAGATGCTCGCCATGGGCCGGGCCCTGATGTCCCAGCCCAAGCTGCTGATGCTGGACGAGCCCTCGATGGGCCTCTCCCCGCTGATGATGCAGAAGATCATGTCCACCATCGTCGAGCTCAAGGCCTCCGGTACGACCATCCTGCTGGTCGAGCAGAACGCCCAGGCCGCCCTGTCGCTGTCCGACCGCGGCTACGTCATGGAGACCGGCCGCATCGTCCTCTCCGGGACGGGCGCCGACCTCCTCCACGACGAGTCCGTCCGCAAGGCCTACCTCGGCGAGGACTGACCCCTGCACGCAGGAAGGGCCCGGCAGATCCCTGCCGGGCCCTTCCTGCGTGCGGCTGCTACTCCGCTTTCTCGCCCTCTTCCGCCTTCTTGCGGTCCTGGGCCTCGCCCTCCTCGATGACCGCCTCGGCCACCGCGGCCATCGTCATCCGCCGATCCATCGAGGTCTTCTGGATCCACCGGAACGCGGCCGGCTCGTTCAGCCCGAACTTCGTCTGCAGCACGCCCTTGGCGCGGTCCACCAGCTTGCGGGTCTCCAGCCGCTGGGTGAGATCCCCGATCTCCTTCTCCAGCTCCCGCATCTCGGTGTACCGCGACACCGCCATCTCGATCGCCGGCACCAGGTCCGACTTCGAGAACGGCTTCACGATGTACGCCATCGCGCCCGCGTCCCGCGCCCGGTCCACCAGCTCCCGCTGCGAGAACGCGGTCAGCATCAGCACCGGCGCCAGGTGCTTCTCGTGGATCTGCTCGGCGGCCGACAGCCCGTCCAGGATCGGCATCTTGACGTCGAAGATCGCCAGATCCGGCTTCAGCTCCTCCACGAGCCGCAGCGCCGTCTCCCCATCGCCGGCCTCGCCGACGACGGTGTACCCCTCCTCCTCCAGCATCTCCTTCAGGTCGAGACGGATCAGCGCCTCGTCCTCGGCGATCACAATCCGGGTGATCTGGGGCATATCGGTCTCAAGCGGCTGTGCCTGCTCGTCGGCGGTGCTCACGGGGCTCCTAGTTCCGGCGGGGTACTGCATGCACGAGGGTACCTAGACACGGTATGTTTGAGTTCATGCGGGGGTGAGGGCAACCTTCGAAACCGCGCATGCCCCGGTAGCCCAGCGGAAGAGGCCATGGTCTCAAACACCATACAGCGTGGGTTCGAATCCCACCCGGGGTACTTTTCCTTCGATTCGAAAGCCACTTAGGGCAACCTAATCGTTGGCGATCTTCATCCGTTCGGGTGGAAACCATCCTCTTTACCGGTGCATTCGGCGCATTGCGCTCAAGATCACCCGTATGGCAGTTCGATCCACTCGCGAAGAAGCCGTCCTCCTGCTACGCCGGGGCGCCCGCAACTGCGACGTCTCCCGTCGACTTGGCGTCCCATCCGGCACGGTCTCCTGGTGGAAGCACCAGGACCTCGCTAAGCGCAACGAGCTTCCCGGCCGCAAACGTTCCAGCTGCCCGCACTGTTACGGTGACCAGCTGAACCGCCCCGCGTATGCCTGTCTCCTGGGCCTCTACCTCGGCGACGGCCACATCCTGCTGCCCACCGAGTACTGCAGGACACAGAGTCTCCAGATCACCTGCGACAACAACTGGCCAGGAGTCATGAACTCTGTCGAACAGGCCATGCGCGACGTCTTCCCACGAAACAAGCCCTGCCGGGTCCGACGGACCGGCTGCCATGACGTCAAGCTCTACTCAAACCATCTGACCTGCCACTTCCCGCAGCACGCGCCTGGCAAGAAGCACGAGCGCACCATATCCCTGGAGCCGTGGCAGCAGGAGATCGTGGACGCCCACCCCTGGGAGTTCCTGCGCGGGTTGATCCACTCCGACGGCTGCCGCATCACCAACTGGGCGACTCGAACGGTCGGTGGCGTCACGAAGCGCTACGAGTACCCGCGCTACTTCTTCACCAACACCTCAACCGACATCATCAGCCTCTTCACCGCCACCCTCGACGCCGTCGGCGTCCACTGGAAGGCCTCAATCCCCCGCCCCACCGGGCAAGTCAACATCTCGATCGCCCGCAAGGACTCCGTCGCCCTCATGGACGCCCACATCGGCCCCAAGTACTGACACCACCATGTACGACACGGCCACGCGACGGCGAGCGCTCGATCTCCACGCATCCGGCCTGACTTTCAGCCAAGTCAGCCGCGCGACCGGTATATCCCGGTTCGCGATCCGCGAGTGGGCCTCCGGTGCCATCCCCAGCCCACGCATGACGGCCGAGTGCCCCCTCCTCAACGGTCGGCTCGATCCGTCCCGTCCACGCGCCGACTACGCCTACCTGCTCGGGCTCTACCTCGGGGACGGCTGCATCAGCGAAGGGCGCCGCCAGGTCCACGCCCTGCGCATCGCCTGCTGCGACGGCTGGCCCGGTCTCATCGACGAGTGCGAGCGCGCCGTCTCCGCCGTCATGCCGCACAACAAGGTCAACCGCGTCCGCGCACCGGGCTGCACCAGCGTCGTCAGCACCAGCAAGCACTGGCCCTGCCTCTTTCCCCAGCACGGCTCCGGCCCTAAGCACCTGCGGCCGATCGTCCTCGCGTCCTGGCAGCAGGAGATCGTGGACGCCTGCCCCTGGGAGTTCCTGCGCGGGTTGATCCACTCCGACGGCTGCCGCATCACCAACTGGGCAACCCGCACCGTCGGCGGTGTCACGAAGCGCTACGAGTACCCGCGGTACTTCTTCACCAACACCTCGACCGACATCATCGGCCTCTTCACCGCCGCCCTCGACGCCGTCGGCGTCCAGTGGAAGGCCGCCCCGCGCGCTACCGGCGCCACCAACATCTCCATCGCCCGCAAGGACTCCGTCGCCCTGATGGACGCCCACATCGGCCCCAAGTACTGACGGCGGCGCGACCCCGGCAGGGCCGCGCCGCCCATGGGGCGTCAGACGTCCAGCGTCCCCACGTGGTGCACCCGCACCAGGTTGGTGGAGCCGGCCAGGCCGGGCGGGGAGCCTGCGGTGATGACGACGATGTCGCCCTTCTGGCAGCGGCCGAGGGAGAGCAGGGCCGCGTCGACCTGTTCGACCATCTGGTCCGTCGTCGGGGCGAAGGGGCCGAGGAAGGTCTCCACGCCCCAGGTGAGGGCGAGTTGGCTGCGCACGGCCGGTTCGTAGGTGAAGGCGAGCACCGGGATGGGTGAGCGGTAGCGGGTCAACCGCCGGGCGGTGTCGCCGGACTGGGTGAAGGCGATCAGGTACTTCGCGTGCAGGAAGTCGCCGATCTCGGCCGCCGCGCGGGCGACGGCGCCGCCCTGGGTCCGCGGCTTGCTGCCGGTGGTCAGCGGGGGCAGGCCCGCGGCGAGGATGTCGTTCTCGGCCGCCTCGATGATCCGGCCCATGGTCTTGACCGTCTCGACCGGGAACTTGCCGACCGAGGTCTCGCCGCTGAGCATCACCGCGTCCGTGCCGTCGAGGACGGCGTTGGCGACGTCGGAGGCCTCGGCGCGGGTGGGCCGGGAGGCGTTGATCATCGAGTCGAGCATCTGGGTCGCCACGATGACCGGCTTGGCGTTGCGCCGGGCCAGCTTGATGGCGCGCTTCTGGACCAGCGGGACCTGTTCGAGGGGCATCTCCACGCCCAGGTCCCCGCGGGCCACCATGATGCCGTCGAAGGCGTCCACGATGGAGTCGAGGTTCTCGACCGCCTGCGGCTTCTCGATCTTGGCGATGACCGGGACGTACCGTCCCTCCTCCGCCATCACCCGGTGCACGTCCTCGATGTCGCGTCCGCTGCGGACGAAGGAGAGCGCGATCAGGTCGGCGCCGGTGCGCAGCGCCCACCGCAGGTCGGCGACGTCCTTGTCGCTGAGTGCGGGGACGGAGACGGCGACGCCGGGGAGGTTGAGGCCCTTGTGGTCGGAGACGAGTCCGCCCTCGATGACGAGGCACCGCACCCGCGGCCCGTCGACGGCGACGACCTCCAGGGTGACGCGGCCGTCGTCGACGAGGATGCGTTCGCCGTGGCTGACGTCGCCGGCCAGGCCGGCGTAGGTGGTGCCGCAGATGTCCTTGTCCCCCACGACGCCGTTGTCGGTGGAGATGGTGAACTCGTCGCCGCGTTCGAGGAGTACGGGCCCGTGGGCGAAGGTGTCGAGGCGGATCTTCGGGCCTTGGAGGTCGGCGAGTACGCCGACGCTCCGGCCGGTTTCGTCGGCGGCCTTGCGGACCCGACGGTAGCGTTCCTCGTGCTCGGCGCGGGTGCCGTGGCTGAGGTTGAATCGGGCGATGTCCATCCCGGCGTCGACCAGCGTCTTGATCTGGTCGTACGAGTCGGTGGCCGGCCCGAGGGTGCAGACGATTTTTGCTCGGCGCATACTGCTGAGAGTAGGCATTACCGGCGCGTAACATCGACGTGGGCCCGGACTGCGGGATGACCGTTGCCGTAAGGCGAGTTGAACAATCTGACACATCCTCGGACCGGTGTGCGAGGGCCGTTCGGGCGCCCCTCCCGGCCCCACTCCGAGCCTCTCCCGATTGCCCGACGGATTACCCGACGGATTGCCCGACCGATTCCCCAACGGATTGCCCGACCGATGCGATTCCGTGAAGCGGTGTTCACCCCCGGTTCACCGCACCTTCTGTCCGCGCTCCCCGCCCGGCGGGACGCTCGTCACCCCCGGGTGACCGCACCCGGGTAGCGGAGCGACGAGGGGGAGGCGCTCGCAATGAGACGCGCTCTGGGGGTGCTCGCGGCCTTGGCCCTGTTGGGCGGGGTGACGTACGCGCTGGTCCCGGACGACAGGAAGGCCGACCCGACGAAGACGGTCACCGTCACGGTCACCGGGCTGATCGGTTCGGAGAAGCGGGCGTTCTTCGAAAGCCCGGAGGTGAAGGCCGAGTTGGCGAAGCAGGGCCTGGAGGTGCACGCCGACTCGACCGGTTCCTGGACGATGAGCGAGCAGGCGAAGAGCACTTCCGGGCTGGACTTCGCCTTCCCGGCGAGCACCGCACCGGCCCGCGAGATCCAACGCGAGTGGGGATTGCAGGACTCGCCGCTGGTGCCGTTCTACTCGCCGCTGGTGGTGGTGGCGCACGCACCGGTCGCGCAGATCCTCAAGGACAACAAGCTGGCCGCGCAGGACGCTTCGACCGGCGTCTGGACCTTCAGGATGGACGAGTACGTCGCCGCCCTCAAGGCGGTCCGCAAGTGGCAGGACCTGACGGACGCCCAGAACCACGCGGAGCTGTCGGGCCCGCTCTTCGTCACCACCACCGACCCGGAGAGCTCCTCCTCGGGTGCGCTGTACATCGCGCTGCTGTCGTACGTCCTGAACAACAACCTGGTGGTCTCCGACGACCAGGGCGTCGATCGCGTCCGGCCGGTCCTGTACCAGGCGACCGCACTGCAGGGCGGCCAGAAGAGCAGCAGCGACGAGCCGTTCCGGGACTTCCTCGCCGGTGTCGGCAACCCGCTGATCTTCGGCTACGAGTCCCAGGTCGCCGCGATGGCCGTCCAGGGCCAGCCGACCGGGGACATGGTGGTGATGTACCCGGACACCACGGCCTACTCCGACCACACCATCATCGCCCGTACCGAGAACGGCCGGAAGCTCGCCGGCCTGCTCCAGAACGACGAGACGCTGCGCGCCCTGGAGGTCCGGTTCGGCTTCCGCCCGCAGGCGAGCAGCGGCGCGTTCGCCGACCGGGTGAAGGACATCAGGCAGCCGGTCTTCGCCCTGGACCTGAACGCGGCGAAGCTGAAGCAGGCGACCGTCCCCTCACTGGACAACCTGACCAAGCTGACCAAGGCGGCGAAGGGGAGCCCGAAGTGAACCTCCGACCCAAGCGGCCCGCCCGCGGCCGCCCGGCCCGACTGGCCGCCGTACTGGCGGCGGTGCTCGCCGCGGCGACCGCCTGCACCTCCTCCCCCGCCCCGGCCCCGACCGCTTCGCTGGCCGAGACCGCGCGCCCCGGGGTGCTGCGCGTCCTGGCCGGCAGCGAACTGCAGGACCTGCAGCCGGTCCTGGACGACGCGAGGAAGGCGACCGGGGTGACGGTGCAGCTGGCCTTCGGCGGCACCCTGGACGGCGCGGACACGATCTCCTCGGGCCGGGCGGACGGCCGGTACGACGCGGTCTGGTTCCCGTCGAACCAGTACCTGCGGCTGGACCCGACCGGCAAGTCCAAGGTGCTGTCGGAGACCCCGGTGATGGTCTCCCCGGTGGCCGTGGGGGTGCGCTCGTCGACCCTCGCCGACCTCGGCTGGGGGGACGGCTCGAAGGTCACCTGGGCGCAGATCGGCGACGCGGCCGCGGCCGGGAAGCTGTCGTACGGGATGTCCGACCCGTCGCGCTCCAACTCCGGCTTCTCCGCGCTGATCGCGGTGGCCTCGGCCTTCTCCGGCGCGGGGGCGGCGCTGACCGCGGCGGACGTGCAGAAGGCGACGCCGCAGTTGAAGCAGTTCTTCACCGGCCAGAAGCTGACCTCGGGTTCCTCCGGCTGGCTGGCGCAGGCGTACGCCAAGGCCGAGCCGGGCCGGGTCGGCGCCCTGGTGAACTACGAGTCGGTGCTGCTGTCGCTGAACAAGACCCTGCCGGCGGGCCGACAACTGACGGTGGTGCGCCCGGTGGACGGCGTGGTCTCGGCGGACTACCCGCTGTCGCTGCTGTCCTCGGCGGGGCAGGGCGAGCGCGACTCCTTCCAGCGGCTGGCCGGCTACCTGCTGAAGGAGGACGTGCAGAAGCGCATCTCGGAGCTGACGCTGCGCCGCCCGGTGACGGCGGGCGTGGCCCCGGCGGCGGGGCTGCCCACCGACCGCCGCCGCGAACTGCCCTTCCCGGGCACGCGGGAGGTGGCGGACGGCCTGCTGGCCTCGTACCAGAACGAGCTGCGCCGCCCGTCCAGGACGGTGTACGTGCTGGACACCTCGGGGTCGATGGACGGCCCGCGGCTGACGTCGCTCAAGGCGGCGCTGGGCCGGCTGACCGGCACGGACGACACCCGCGGGCTGCGCCGCTTCCGGGACCGCGAGGAGGTCACGCTGATCTCCTTCGCCTCCTCGGTGAAGTGGACGAAGACCCACGTCGTCCCGGCCTCGGGGAGCCGGCCGGGCCCGGAGACCGAGCTGGCGTCGATCAACGCGGACGTCCAGTCGCTGCGGGCGGAGGGCGGCACCGCGCTGTACGACTCGCTGGAGCAGGCGTACCGGGTGATCGAGGCGCAGCAGAAGGCGGCGGGGGACGACCGCTTCACCTCGATCGTGCTGATGACGGACGGGGAGAGCAACGAGGGCGCGACCGACGCCGACTTCAAGCGCTTCCACGACGGGCTGCCGTCGGGTGAGAAGTCGATCCCGGTGTTCCCGATCAAGTTCGGCGAGGCGGCGGTGGGTCAGCTGCAGGGGATCGCGGACGTGAGCGGGGGCAGGCTGTTCGACGGCGGGGGTTCGCTGGACGGGGTGTTCGAGGAGATCCGTGGCTACCAGTGACGGGTACGGCCGGTGGCTGCTGCGCTACCTGGAGTCGACCAGGAACCTGGTCGGCTGCGGGGGCGGCGCCATCGGGCTGGCGCTGCACTTCGCGGGCCTGGGCGGGTCCTGGTGGCCGGGGGTGGTGGCGGGCCTGTACGGCGTCGGCGCCCTGCTGACGCCGGGCCCACCGCCACCGCCACCGCCCCCTCCCCCGCCGCCACCGCCACCGGCGCACCCCGAACTCGACGGGCTGGCCGCCTACCTGGAGACCGTCCCGCTGCCCGCCTCCGCCGGGGTGGACACCCTGCTGGTGGCGCTGCGCGAGGCCGGTCCCGGCCCGGGGGCCGATCCGATCGTCCGGCACCGCCTGCCGGTCGCGGTGGACGGCTACCTGCGGGCCCGCGCCTGGCTGCCGTGGGCGGAGCCGGACGCGCCGGACCCGGCGGCGGAGCTGGGCCGCGAGGTGAAGCAGCTGTCGGCCGAACTCGACTGACAGTGATGATGTTCGTGGTGGCGCTACTGGTGGGTCTGACCCATCGACTGACTGACGTCTCGACTGTCCTGTTCCGGATTTGTCGGCTCATCAATAACGTCACCACGCACGCGGCCGGACGGGCGTTTGTGACTTCATAGGAGCCTGGCCAGAGGCCCCGTCACTGTCTTGTCCACCCGCCCGACCGGCGCGTGCCGCCCTCGGCTCGGACAAAGCAGCAAGGACGGACATGACCAGCATGACGCACGACGGCCCAAAGATCACCGGCGGAGTCGACACCCATGGCCTCACCCACCACGCGGCGGTGATCGACCAACTGGGCCGGCACCTGGCCGACCGGGAGTTCCCGGCCACTGTCCAGGGCTACCGGAACCTGCTGGACTGGATGCGCTCCCACGGCACCCTGACCGCGGTCGGAGTGGAGGGGACCGGCGCCTACGGCGCCGAACTCGCCCGGGTGTTGACCGCTGCCGCAGTCACGGTCGTCGATGTGGACCGGCCGGACCGCAAGACCCGACGTATGCGCGGCAAGTCCGACCCGATCGACGCCTACGCGGCCGCCATGGCGGTCGCCTCCGGCAGGGCCACCGGAGTCCCCAAGAGCCGCGACGGAGTGGTCGAGGCCGTCCGGGTCCTGCGATGCGCGCGTCGCAGCGCGGTCAAGGCCCGCACCCAGGCGATGAACCAGATCCGCGGGCTGCTCGTGTCCGCACCGGCCACGCTGCGCGAGCAGACGGCAAACCTGGAACGGGCCGCGCTGATCCGCACGCTCGCCCGGCTACGCTCCGGCGCGGACCTGTCGACGCCGCTGACCGCGACCAAGGCCGCCCTGAGGCGCCTGGCCCGCCGTCACCAAGCACTCGACGAGGAGATCACCGAGCTCGACAGCGAGATCGGCCCGCTGGTCAAGCAGGCCGCCCCCGGTCTCCTCGCGCTGTTCGGGGTCGGCCCTGAGACCGCAGGCCAGCTCCTGGCCTCGGCCGGAGACAACCCCGAACGCATGCGCTCCGAAAGCGCGTTCGCGCACCTCGCCGGAGTCGCACCCATACCCGCATCCTCCGGCCGCACCCACCGCCACCGCCTCAACCGCGGCGGCGACCGGGCCGCCAACAACGCCCTGCACACCATCGTCCTGGTCCGCATGCGCTACGACGAGCGCACCCGCGCCTACGTCGCCCGCCGCACCAAGGAAGGCCTGTCCAAGAAGGACATCACCCGGTGCCTCAAGCGCTTCGTCGCCCGCGAGGTCTACCGCGCACTGACCGGCACACCAGCCGAACGCGTCACGCAAACCGATCTGGCTCCCGCAGCTTGACGTCTATAGGAGCATCCGAGGTCAGCCGACCGGCCGGGAAGCAGGGGCGGGGTGGCCGGAAATCGACCCTCCCGCCCCATACCGCCCCTTTCTCCGCCCACCCCGGTCACGAACGAGTCGCCAAGATCTCACCTGTTGGAAACGTCCGAGGGCTATTCAGCGGCCCGGCCCGCACGGCACACTTCTACGCGCGTCCTTCTACGCGCGTCACCGCACCAGCGGACGCGCCACGCACCTCATCTGCACACAAGTTGACGGCTCATTCGCCGTCGTTCCCCACTCGGGAGAGTCGTCCATGCCGCTGAACCGCCGTGACTTTGTCACCCGGTCCGCCGCCACCGCCGCCGGCGCCGCCCTGGCCGGCGGAGCCGTCGTCGCCGCCGCCCCCGCCGCCGCGGCCGCCGAGCCGGACACGACGGCCGCCAAGGCCAAGAAGAAGCAGCCCCGCCGCCAGGCCTTCACCGTCATGGGCACCACCGACCTGCACGGCCGGGTGCTCAACTGGGACTACTTCACCGACGCCGAGTACGTCGACAAGGCCCACAACGCGGTCGGCCTCGCCAAGATCTCCACCCTGGCCAACCAGGTGCGCGAGGAGAAGGGCTGGGACCGCTGCCTGCTCATCGACTCGGGCGACATCATCCAGGGCACCCAGCTGTCCTACTACTACGCCCGGGTCGAGCCGATCGCCACCGACGGCGACAACGTGCCGGACCACCCGATGGCCGTCGCCATGAACCTCATGGGCTACGACGCCGCCGCGCTCGGCAACCACGAGTTCAACTACGGCATCCCCACCGTGAAGGCCTTCGAGGACCAGCTGGAGTTCCCGCTGCTGGGCGCCAACGCCCTGCACGCGAAGAACGAGAAGCCGGCCTTCAAGCCGTACGTGATCAAGGAGGTGTGGCTGGACGAGGACACCCCGATCAAGGTCGGCATCCTCGGCCTCACCAACCCCGGCATCGCGATCTGGGACAAGGCCAACGTGGCCGGGCAGATGATCTTCCCGGGCATCGTCGAGACCGCCGCCAAGTACGTGCCCCGCATGAAGGCCGCGGGCGCGGACGTCATCGTGGTCTCCGCCCACTCCGGCATCGACGAGCCGACCACCTACGGCGACCAGCTGCCCTGGCCCGAGGACGCCTCCGGCGAGATGGCCGAGACCGTCGCGGACATCGACGCGGTGCTGGTGGGCCACACCCACAAGGAGGTCGCGCAGCGCCTCATCGTCAACAAGAAGACCGGCAAGACGGTCGTGCTCTCCGAGCCGCTGTGCTGGGGCCAGCGCCTGAGCTGCTTCGACTTCGAGGTCGAGTTCGTCGACGGCCACTGGAAGGTCGCCTCGGTCTCCTCCCGGGTGCTGAACTCCAACACCGTGCCGGAGAACCCGGAGATCAGCAACGCCATCGTCGGCCAGCACAAGAAGGTCGTCGCGTACGTCAACCAGAACATCGGCACCAGCAAGATCGAGCTGTCGATCGCCGACGCCCGGTTCAAGGCCACCCCGATCATCGACCTGATCGGCAAGGTCCAGGCCGACGCCGTGAAGACCGCGCTGGCGGGCGGGCAGTACGCCAACCTCCCGGTCCTGGCCCAGGCCGCCCCGTTCAACCGCACCGCGCTGATCCCGTCCGGCCAGGTCAAGCTGCGCGACGCGGCCGGCCTGTACATCTACGAGAACACCCTGGAAGCCCGCATCCTGACGGGCGCCCAGCTCAAGGACTACCTCGAGTTCTCGGCGAAGTACTACTACCAGCTCGCCCCGGGCGCCCCGGTCGACAAGGACGCCATGACCGGCGCCGAGACCACCCCGGACTACAACTACGACTCGGTCTACGGCCTGAGCTACGACATCGACATCGCCCAGCCCAAGGGCCGGCGGATCGTCAACCTCAGCTTCCAGGGCAAGCCGATCGACCCGAACGCCCAGTTCGTGTTCGCGGTCAACAACTACCGCGCCAACGGCGGCGGCAACTTCCCGCACGTCGCCACCGCCAAGGTGGTCTGGACGAACTCCGACGAGATCCGCAACACCATGATCGCCTGGGTCAAGGCCAAGGGCGTCATCGACCCCGCCGACTTCTTCACCAACTCCTGGCGCCTCGTCCGCGCCGGCCAGCCGGTGTTCTAGTCACACCTTTCCACGAAGGCCGTCTGCCCCGCGCAGGCGGCCTTCGCGCCGTTCCCACCGGAAGAATGGAGCCATGAGCGAGTTCCGGATTCCCGACCGTCACGCCCGGCTGCTCGAATACGCACGGAGCCTGACGCCCCCGAGCGGGTGGAAGATCGAGATCTCCGGCGACGGGATCATCATCCTGGCCGGCCCGTCCGCGATCCACCAGCGCAACCTCCTGCTGATCCGCGAGCAGTTCGATGCACACCGCCCGTCCGACATGATGCCGAGCGAGAACTCCGACCTCGCCTCGCCCAACGTGGGCAAGCTGCGCAACCCCGACCTCACCTACATCCCCCTGGAGTCGGCCGGCAACCCGACGCCCGCCGAACAGGCCGCCATCGCCGTCGAGATCGTCTCCCCGTCCAACCCGGAGAACGACATCGTCGGCAAGGTCCGCGACTACCCGCTGATGGGCATTCCGCTGTACCTCCTGATCGACCCGCGCGAGGGCGACATCACGCTCTACTCCGAGCCCTCCGACACCGGCTACCACCAACACTGGAACGGCAAGTTCGGGGACCGTGTGCCGATCCCGGCCCCCTTCGGCTTCGAGCTCGCCACGGACGCCCTCGTCCGCTACTCCTCCTGACCGATCCAGCCCCGTCGCGAGACGATCGGACATCCAGCCGAGACTTGAGGATATTCATCCGCTCGCCCTGCCTCCCTATCGTTGAACACATCGAGAACGGCCCCACGGGGGGCCGGTGTTGAACCGGATGAGGGAGAGTCGCGATGCGTGCGATCGTGCAGAAGGAGTTCGGCGGCCCCGAGGTCCTGCGGGTGGCCGAGGTAGAGCGCCCGGTGCCGCTGAGCGGCGAGGTGCTGGTGCGGGTGAAGGCGGCCGGGGTGAACCCGGTGGACGTGGCCGTGCGGGCCGGGGCGCTCCCGCTGCTGGGCGAGCCGGAGTTCACGGTGGGCTGGGACGTCTCCGGGGTGGTCGAGGCCGCCGGTCCGGGCGCCCGCTACCGGGTGGGCGAGGAGGTGTACGGGATGCCGTTCTTCCCCCGGGCCGCCGGCGCCTACGCCGAGTACGTGGCCGCGCCGTCCCGCCAACTGGCCCGCAAGCCCGCCACCCTGGACCACACCGAGGCCGCCGCCCTGCCGCTGGCCGCGCTGACCGCCTGGCAGGGCCTGGTGGACCGGGCGGGGATCGGCAGTGGCGACCGGGTGCTGGTCCACCGCGCGGCCGGCGGTGTCGGCCACCTCGCCGTGCAGATCGCCAAGGCCCGCGGCGCCCACGTGATCGCGCTGGCGAGCGAGCCCAAGCACGCCTTCCTCCGGGAGCTCGGCGCCGACGAGGTGATCGACTACCGGACCACCGACTACACCGGGGCCGTCTCCGACGTCGACGTCGTCTTCGACTCCTCCTCCGAGGGCACCCGCGCCCTGGAGGTGCTCAAGCCGGGCGGCACCCTCGTCAGCATCATGGAGCACTGGAACCAGGAGCTGGCCGCCGCCGTCGAGGCCGCCGGACGGCGCTTCGCGGGCGTCTCCGTCGAACCCGACTACGCCGCGCTGGAGGCGATCGCCGCCCTGGTGGACGAGGGTCGGATCCGCCCGCACGTCACCGCGTCCTTCCCGCTGGCCGAGGCCGCCCGGGCCCACGAGCTGGTCGGCTCCGGTAGCGTCCAGGGCAAGGTCGTACTGACCGTTGGCTGAAGACCGTTGGCTGAAGACCGTTGACCGAAGACCGTTGACCGAAGCGTGAGCGACGAGCACCCCCGGGGGCGGGCCATGGACATCCTGAGCGAGGCGCTGGCCTCGATGCGCACGGCGCACCCCGCGTCGGTGCGCACCGAGGGCCGGGCGCCGTGGGCCCTGCGGCTGCCCCCGGTGGCCGGGGCGGGCTTCCACGTGGTGCTGTACGGCACCTGCTGGCTGGTCCCGGTGGATCCGGCGATCGGGGGCGGCCCGGTGCCGCTCAGCCCGGGGGACGTCGTCTTCCTGCGGGACGCCCGGGGCCACGTCCTCGCGGACAGCCCGGACACCCCGCCGGTGGACGCCCGGGCCTGCCCGGTCGAGGCCGGCTCGCCGATCGGCACCGTGTCGCTCGGCGGGGACGGCGCCCGCACCAGCCTGCTGTGCGGCAACTACCACCTGGACCAGGCCCGCCCGCACCCGATGGTCCGCCAGCTGCCGGCCCTGATCCAGTTGCCGACCCGGCACGGCCGGCACCCTGAACTGGCGTCCGCCGTCCAGCTGTTGGGCGCCGAGCTGGAGAACCCGCGGATCGGTTCGGCCGGGATCGTCCCGGCGCTGATCGACTCGCTGCTGCTGTACGTCCTGCGGGCCTGGTTCGAGGACCGGCCCGCCGCCGAGGCCGCCGGCTGGGCGGCGGCCCTGCGGGACACCGCCGTCGCGCCCGCTCTGGCGGCCATCCACGAGGCCCCGGCGACCGCGTGGACGGTGGAGTCCCTGGCGGACCGGGCGGGCCTGTCCCGGGCCGCCTTCGCCCGCCGCTTCACCTCGATGGTGGGCGAGCCGCCGATGGCGTACCTGACCCGCTGGCGGATGACCACCGCCGCCCGGCTGCTGCGCGAGTCGGAGGCGCCGCTGACGACGGTGGCCGCGCAGACCGGCTACGGCTCGGAGTACGCCTTCGCGAAGGCGTTCAAGCGGGAGTTCGGCCTGGCCCCCGGCGGCTACCGCCGGGAGGCCAGGGCCGCGTGAGCCCGCACGGGCTCCGGGAACCCCCTAGAACGGGAACGGCGCCCGCCCGTGCTGCACCGAGATCCACTTCACCGTGGTGAAGGCGTCCACCGTGGACTCCCCGTTGAGCCGCCCGACGCCGGAGTTCTTCTCCCCGCCGAACGGCACCCCGGGCTCGTCCGCGATGGTCCCGCCGTTGACGTGGATCATGCCGGTCTCGATCCGCTGGGCGACCCGCACGCCGCGCTCGACGTCCGCGGTGTGCACCGCGCCGCTGAGCCCGAAGGGCGTGTGGTTGGCCAGCCGGACGGCCTCGTCCTCGCCGTCGAAGGGCACCAGCAGGGCGACCGGGCCGAAGAGTTCGCGCTGCAGGATGGGCGCGTCCTCGGCCAGGCCGGTGAGCACGGTGGGCGCCATCAGGCTGCCGGCCGTGACCCCGCGGAGCAGGGCGGTGGCGCCGGCCGCGATCGCCTGGTCGACCTGGGCGTTGATGGCGTCGGCCTGGACGGCGTTGATCAGCGGGCCGATGTGGGTGGCCGGGTCCTTGGGGTCGCCGACGGTCAGCGAGGCGACCTTGGCGACGAACTTCTCGGTGAACTCGGCGAGCACGCTGCGGTCGACCAGCACCCGGTTGGCGGCCATGCAGACCTGGCCCTGGTGGACGAAGCGGCTGAACACGGCCGCGTCCACGGCGTAGTCGACGTCGGCGTCGTCCAGGACGATCAGCGCGCTGTTGCCGCCGAGTTCCAGCACGGACCGCTTGAAGTGGGCGGCGGCGACGGTGGCGACGTGCCGGCCGATCTGGTCGGAGCCGGTGAAGGAGATCACCTTGGGCACCGGGTGCTCCAGGAAGCTGTCGCCGATCTCCGCGATGTCGGTGATGACCACGTTGAGCAGGCCGGGCGGCAGGCCCGCGTCCTCGAAGAGCTTGGCGATCAGGCTGCCGCCGACGACCGGGGTCTCCTGGTGCGGCTTGAGCACCACGCCGTTGCCGAGCGCGAGCGCCGGGGCGACCGCCTTCAGGCCCAGGAACAGCGGGAAGTTGAACGGGCTGATCACGCCGACCACGCCGACCGGCAGCCGGAGGAGGCGGTTCTCCTTGCCGGGCGCGGTGGAGGGCAGCAGCCGGCCCTCGGAGGCCACCGAGAGGTGCAGGCACTCCCGCAGCATGTCCTTGACCAGCGAGAGTTCGAACCCGGCCTTGAGCGCGGTGCCGCCGAGTTCGGCCATCACGGCCGCGACGATCTCGCCCTCGCGCTCCTCGACCAGCCGCAGCGCGCGCTCGAAGACCAGCCGGCGCTGGTACGGGTTGGTGGCGGCCCAGGAGCGCTGGGCGCGCTCGGCCGCGCGGTAGGCCCGGTCGACCTCGGCGACGGTGGCCACGGTGATGGTGGCCAGCTTGTCACCGGTGTAGGGGTCGACGTCGACGATGTCCCAGGAGCCGCTACCGCTGCACCATTCGCCGTCGATGTACTGCAGCGCCAACTCGGAGAAGTACGACATCTGATCCCTCTCGGTGCCCGACCTGATGGGACCTCATCGTACTGATGTGTCAAAGCTCTTGGCGTACGGAGTGCAGAAGATCGCGGGTCCGTTCGGGGCCGAGGCTCTCGGCGGCCAGCCCGTCCATCGCCTGCCGGTACGAGGCGACTTCGGCGGGTTTGTCCACGTAGAGGGCGGTGGTGAACTGCTCCAGGTAGACGACGTCGGCGAGTTCGGCCTCGGAGAAGCCCAGCACGCTGAACGCGCCGCTCTCGGCGCTCAGCGCGGCGCCGCCGAGCGGCCTCACCTGCAGCCGCACGTTGGGCAGTTCGGAGAGTTCGAGGAGCCGGTCGAGCTGGCCGCGCATCTGCTCGGGGCCGCCCCAGGGGCGGCGCAGCGCGGCCTCGTCGAGGACGGCGAGCAGCTGGGGCGGGTGGTCGGCGGTGAGCAGGTCCTGGCGCTTGCGCCGCACCTCGACCCGGCGTTCGATCTCGTCGTGCTGGCCGGCGTGGCTGCCGGCGGCGATGACGGCGCGGGCGTAGTCGGCGGTCTGCAGCAGCCCGTGGACGAACTGGACCTCGTAGCTGCGGATCTCGGCGGCGGCCTCCTCCAGCCCGAGGTAGTTCTGGAACCAGGCGGGCAGCACGTCGCCGTAGTCGTGCCACCAGGAGGTGGCGTTGGCCTCCCGGACGAGTCCGAGGACGTTGGCCCGCTCCTGTTCGGCGTCGACGCCGTAGAGGGTGAGCAGGTCGGCGACGTCGCGTTCCTTGAAGCCGACCCGGCCGAGTTCCATCCGGCTGATCTTGGATTCGGAGGCGCGGATCGAGTACCCGGCCTCCTCACGGCTGACGCCCCTGGTCTCGCGGAGCTTGCGCAGCTGGCTGCCGAGCAGCAGGCGCCGTACGGTGGCGCCTCCGCCTGCCTGAGTCGTGCCCATCGAAGTCACCCTCCGCACTCGTGCAGCCCCCCGGCCGTCGGCCGCAGTCTGCCACCTGGCACCGACGAACAACAGCCCGTGCCGGGACGCATTCCGGCCGCTGTGCGAAGCCTGGGAGGACGCTGTGAACCGACTCCCGGTGCACGGACGGAAGCGCAGGTCGGGGCGCGGGTAAGGAGCGGGTGAGAGCGGAGGTGAGAAGCGGCTGGGAACGTCGCGCGGAACCCGCCGGAAAGTCCGGGGAACGCGCCCGGTAACACCCCGCGCACGCGACGGCGCCCGCCCTCCAACTGGTCGGGGAAGAGGGCAGGCGCCAGGAGACCGCGTTGGCCCGGCGACGCTGGCGGGGGCAGCGGGTTGAGCTCCCGGCGATGCGGCGCCGGGGGTTCGGGGTGTGGGCCGGTCGGACCGTCGGACCCGTCAGACCACCAGGGGGCGGTCCGTGGGCCGGATCGGGGCGGGAAGCGGGGTCTTGCCGCCCAGGTACTTGTCCACCGCGGCGGCGGCCGAACGGCCTTCCGCGATGGCCCAGACGATCAGTGACTGGCCACGGCCGGCGTCTCCGCAGACGTACACGCCATCGACATTGGTGGCGAACCGGCCGTCGCGGGCAATGTTACCGCGCGCGTCGAGGTCCACTCCCAGCTGCTCGACCAGCCCGTTCCTCACGTCCGTCCCGGTGAAGCCCATGGCCAGGGTGACCAGCTGGGCCGGGATGGTCCGCTCGGTGCCGGGGACGGGCTCGAACCGGCCGTCCTTGAACTCGACCTCGACCAGGTGCAGTTCCTGGACGTTGCCGTCCTCGTCGCCGGTGAGGCGGGTGGTGTTGACGGAGTAGATCCGCTCGCCGCCCTCCTCGTGCGCGGAGGTGACCTTGTAGGTCATCGGCATGGTGGGCCAGGGCTGGTGGCCGGGCCGGTCCTCGCCGGGCCGCGGCATGATCTCCAGCTGGGTGACCGAGAGGGCGCCCTGGCGGTGGGCGGTGCCGACGCAGTCGGCGCCGGTGTCGCCGCCGCCGATGACGACCACGTGCTTGCCCTTGGCGCTGATCGGGGAGTCGACGAGGTCGCCCTCCTGCACCTTGTTGGCCAGCGGCAGGTACTCCATGGCCTGGTGGACGCCCTTGAGCTCGCGGCCGGGCACCGGCAGGTCGCGGGCGGTGGTGGCGCCGGCGGCGACCACGACGGCGTCGAAGCGCTCGCGCAGCTGCTGGCCGGTGATGTCCTCGCCGACGTGCACGCCGGTGCGGAACCGGGTGCCCTCCGCCCGCATCTGCTCGATGCGGCGGTTGATGTGGCGCTTCTCCATCTTGAACTCGGGGATGCCGTAGCGCAGCAGTCCGCCGATCCGGTCGGCGCGCTCGTACACCACCACGGTGTGGCCGGCCCGGGTGAGCTGCTGGGCGACGGCCAGGCCGGCCGGGCCGGAACCGACGACGGCGACGGTCTTGCCGGAGAGCCGCTCCGGGACCTGCGGGGTGACCCCGCCGCGGTCCCAGGCCTTGTCGATGATGGTGACCTCGACGTTCTTGATGGTCACCGCGTCCTGGTTGATGCCGAGGACGCAGGCCGACTCACAGGGCGCCGGGCAGAGCCGCCCGGTGAACTCCGGGAAGTTGTTGGTGGCGTGCAGCCGCTCGATGGCGCCGGTGAAGTCCTCGCGGTAGGCGAGGTCGTTCCACTCGGGGATGAGGTTCCCGAGCGGGCAGCCGTTGTGGCAGAACGGGATGCCGCAGTCCATGCAGCGGCCGGCCTGCTCGGTGATGATCGGCAGGAGGCTGCGCTCGACGTAGACCTCGTTCCAGTCCTTGATCCGCACGTCGACCGGGCGGCGCTCCGCCAGCTGCTTGGGCGTGGTCAGGAAGCCCTTGGGGTCAGCCATGTGCCGCCTCCATCATCTTGCGAGTGGTCTCGGTCTCGGAGAGACCGTCGCGCTCGGCAGCGTCCTTGGCGGCGAGCACGGCCTTGTAGTCGGTCGGCATGATCTTGGAGAAACGGGAGACCCCGCTGCCCCAGTCGGCCAGGAGCTCGGCGGCGACGGTGGAGCCGGTCTCCTCGTAGTGCTGCTGCACGGTCTCGCGCAGCCATTCGCGGTCGGCGGCGGTGGGGGCCTCGATGCCCACCATGCCGTCGTTGACGTTGGCGGGGCGCAGGTCGAGGACATACGCGATGCCGCCGGACATGCCGGCCGCGAGGTTGCGTCCGGTGCCGCCGAGGATGACGACCCGGCCGCCGGTCATGTACTCCAGGCCGTGGTCGCCGACGCCCTCGACGACGAGGGTGGCGCCGGAGTTGCGGACGGCGAAGCGCTCGCCGGCCTTGCCGCGCAGGTGGATCCGGCCGGCGGTGGCGCCGTAGCCGATGGTGTTGCCGGCGATCACGTGGTTCTGGGCGTCGTTGCCGATGGCCGCGGCGTCGCGCGCCGGGCGGACCACCACGACGCCGCCGGAGAGGCCCTTGCCGACGTAGTCGTTGGCGTCGCCCTCCAGCCGCAGGGTGATCCCCTTGGGCAGGAAGGCGCCGAAGGACTGTCCGGCGGAGCCGGTGAAGGTGACGTCGATGGTCCCCTCGGGCAGGCCCTCGCCGCGGTACCGCTTGGTCACCTGGTGGCCGAGCATGGTGCCGACGGTGCGGTTGACGTTGCGGATCGGCAGCTGGATGCGGACGCTCTCGCCGCGCTCCAGGGCGTCCTCGGCCAGCGTGATCAGCTGGTTGTCGAGGGCCTTGTCGAGCGCGTGGTCCTGCTCGGTGGTGCGGTGCCGGGCGGCGCCCTCGGGCAGCGCGGGCACGTGGAACAGCGGGGCCAGGTCGAGCCCGGCGGCCTTCCAGTGGTCGACCGCGGCCTGGGAGTCGATGTGCTCGGCGTGGCCGACGGCCTCCTCGATCGAGCGGAAGCCCAGCGAGGCCAGGATCTCCCGGACCTCCTCGGCGATGAACTCGAAGAAGTTGACCACGAATTCGGGCTTGCCGGAGAAGCGCTCGCGCAGCACCGGGTTCTGGGTGGCGACGCCGACCGGGCAGGTGTCCAGGTGGCAGACGCGCATCATGATGCAGCCGGAGACGACCAGCGGAGCGGTGGCGAAGCCGAACTCCTCGGCGCCGAGCAGCGCGGCGATGACCACGTCGCGCCCGGTCTTCAGCTGCCCGTCGGTCTGGACGACGATCCGGTCGCGCAGCCCGTTGAGCAGCAGGGTCTGCTGGGTCTCGGCGAGCCCGAGCTCCCAGGGCCCGCCGGCGTGCTTCAGGCTCGTCAGCGGCGAGGCACCGGTACCGCCGTCGTGGCCCGACACCAGCACGACGTCCGCGTGCGCCTTGGACACACCCGCCGCGACCGTACCCACGCCCACCTCGGAGACCAGCTTCACGTGGATGCGGGCCGCCGGGTTGGCGTTCTTGAGGTCGTGGATGAGCTGGGCGAGGTCCTCGATCGAGTAGATGTCGTGGTGCGGCGGCGGCGAGATCAGGCCGACGCCCGGGGTGGAGTGCCGGGTCTTGGCGACCCACGGGTAGACCTTGTGGCCGGGCAGTTGGCCGCCCTCGCCGGGCTTGGCGCCCTGGGCCATCTTGATCTGGATGTCGTCGGCGTTGACCAGGTACTCGGAGGTGACACCGAAGCGGCCGGAGGCGACCTGCTTGATCGCCGAGCGCCGCTCGGGGTCGTACAGGCGCTCCGGGTCCTCGCCGCCCTCACCGGTGTTGGACTTGCCGCCGAGGCGGTTCATCGCGATGGCCAGGGTCTCGTGCGCCTCCATCGAGATGGAGCCGTACGACATGGCACCCGTCGAGAAGCGCTTGACGATCTCGGAGACCGGCTCGACCTCCTCGACCGGGATCGGCTCGCGGCCCAGCGCGTCCAGCCGGAACAGGCCGCGCAGCGTCATCAGCCGCTCGGACTGCTCGTTCACCCGGTCCGTGTACTGCTTGAAGATGTCGTACCGGCGGTTGCGGGTGGAGTGCTGGAGCCGGAACACGGTGTCCGGGTCGAACAGGTGGGGCTCGCCCTCGCGGCGCCACTGGTACTCGCCGCCGATGTCCAGCGCGCGGTGCGCGGCCGGGATGCCGGAGGCCGGGTACGCCTTGGCGTGCCGGGCGGCGGTCTCCTTGGCGATCTCGTCCAGGCCGATGCCGCCGAGCTTGCTGGTGGTGCCGGCGAAGTAGGCGTCGACCAGGCCCTGGGAGAGGCCGATGGCCTCGAAGACCTGGGCGCCGCGGTAGGAGGCGACGGTGGAGATGCCCATCTTGGACATCACCTTGAGCACGCCCTTGCCGAGCGCCTTGATCAGGTTCTTGATGGCCTTCTCGGCCTCGACGCCCTGGATGAACACGCCCTGGGCGACCAGGTCCTCGACCGACTCCATGGCCAGGTACGGGTTGACCGCGCCGGCGCCGTAGCCGACCAGCAGCGCGACGTGGTGCACCTCGCGGACGTCGCCGGCCTCGACCAGCAGCGACACCTGGGTGCGCTGCTTGGTGCGGATCAGGTGGTGGTGGATCGCGGAGGTGAGCAGCAGCGAGGGGATCGGCGCGTGCTCGGCGTCCGAGTGCCGGTCCGACAGCACGATGATCCGGGCGCCGTCGGCGATCGCCGCGTCCGCCTCGGCGGCGATCTCCGCCAGCCGGGAGGCCAGCCCCTCTCCGCCGCTCGCGACCTTGTACAGGCCGGACAGCGTGACGGCCTTGAGCCCGGGCTGGTCGCCGTCGTGGTTGACGTGGACCAGCTTGGCCAGCTCGTCGTTGTCGATCACCGGGAAGGTGATGCCGACGGAGCGGCAGGAGGCGGACTCGGCGGCCAGCAGGTTGCCCTCGGGGCCGAGGTTGGACAGCAGCGAGGTGACGAGCTCCTCGCGGATGGCGTCCAGCGGCGGGTTGGTGACCTGCGCGAAGAGCTGCACGAAGTAGTCGAACAGCAGCCGCGGCTTCTCGCTCAGCGCGGCGATCGGCGAGTCGGTGCCCATCGAGCCGAGCGCCTCGGCGCCGGTCTTGGCCATCGGCGCCAGGATGACGCGCAGCTCCTCCTCGGTGTAGCCGAAGGTCTGCTGGCGGCGGGTGACCGAGGCGTGGGTGTGGGCGATGTGCTCGCGCTCGGGCAGCTTGGCGAGCTGGATCTGCCCGGCGGCGACCCACTCCTGGTACGGGTGCTCGGCGGCGAGGGCGGACTTGATCTCCTCGTCCGTGACGATCCGGCCCTCGACGGTGTCCACCAGGAACATCCGGCCGGGCTGGAGGCGGCCCTTCCTGGTCACCTTCTCCTGGTCGATGTCGAGCACGCCGACCTCGGAGGAGAGGACGACCAGGCCGTCCTCGGTGATCCAGTAGCGGGCCGGGCGCAGGCCGTTGCGGTCGAGCACGGCGCCGATCTGGGTGCCGTCGGTGAAGGTGACGCAGGCCGGGCCGTCCCAGGGCTCCATCAGGTTGGAGTGGTACTGGTAGAAGGCGCGGCGGGCCGGGTCCATGGTGGCGTGGTTCTCCCACGCCTCCGGGATCATCATCAGCACCGAGTGCGGCAGCGAGCGGCCGCCGAGGTGGAGCAGTTCCAGCACCTCGTCGAAGGACGCCGAGTCCGAGTGCTCCGGCGTGCAGATCGGGAAGATCCGCTCCAGCCCCTGCCCGTTCCGGTTGGCCGGGATCAGGTCCGTCGCGAGCTGCGACTCCCGGGCCCGCATCCAGTTCCGGTTGCCCTTCACCGTGTTGATCTCGCCGTTGTGGGCGACGAAGCGGTACGGGTGGGCGAGCGGCCAGCTCGGGAAGGTGTTGGTGGAGAACCGCGAGTGCACCAGGCCGATGGCGGACGCGTAGCCGCGGTCCGACAGGTCGGGGAAGAAGGGCTCCAGCTGGCCGGTGGTCAGCATGCCCTTGTAGACGATGGTGCGCGCGGACAGCGACGGGAAGTACACCCCGACCTCGCGCTCGGCCCGCTTGCGGACCACGAAGGCGACCCGGTCCAGCTCGATCCCCGACCGCCCCTCCCGGGCGAGGAAGACCTGCCGGAAGCGCGGCATCACGCTGCGCGCGGTGGCGCCGAGCAGCTCCGGGGTGACCGGCACGTCGCGCCAGCCGAGGACCGTCAGGTCCTCCTCGGCCGCGATCGCCTCGATCCGGGCGACGGCGGCAGCGGCGGCCTCGTCCTCGTCCGGCAGGAAGGCGATGCCGACGGCGTAGGCGCCGGCCGCGGGGAGTTCGAAGTCGACCTTGCCGCGCAGGAACGCGTCCGGGACCTGGGTCAGGATGCCCGCGCCGTCACCGGAGTCCGGCTCGGCACCGGTGGCACCGCGGTGCTCCAGGTTGCGCAGGACGTTCAGCGCCTGCTCGACGATGGTGTGGTCGGCGATGCCGGTCAGCGTGGCGACGAAACCGACGCCACAGGCGTCGTGCTCGTTTCGCGGGTCGTACAGGCCCTGAGCGGTAGGTCGCGCATCCGGCACGAGCGCGTACGGCTGGCGGGCGGCGCCGGCCTGGGGCTCGTTGGCGGAGTGCATGGATGCAGACAGCATCGGCTCTCCCGTCGTCGTCTTTCGGCAAGTTGGTGCAAGTAGGGACGACGTTGGCCCTGATGCGGTGAATCGATGTCGTGCAAGTTACATGATGCCCAGGATCCCGAGAAGCGGAATATCCCGTCCACATGGCGGACGGACACGCAGGTCAGGGGGCTGAAAGGGAGGACGCGCCACAGTGCGCGTCCCGACGATTGTGCCCGGCCGCCCCAGGCCTGAAACAGGGGCGAAACCGGATCGCCACACAAGCCGATCATGAGCGCCTGGGAATCCATCCCGAGACCCCGGCCCCCGGATGCGAATCCGCGGCTCCGAGGGCCGGATGATGAGACGATGCCGGGCAGTCCGTGACGTCCATGTGTGAAACGTCACGCATTGCCCGGCATAATCATGCAGCGCTATCGCGGAACAGGCCTTAGCCGACGTGCCCGCCGATCAGCCATCCCAGCAGGTACGTCACCCCGGCCGCGGCCCCGCCCAGCACCAGCTGCCGCAGCCCGCTGAACCACCAGCTGCGCGCCGTCACCCGGGCCACCACCGCGCCGCACAGGAACAGCCCCAGCCCCGCCAGGATCATCGCCGGCAGCAGCGTGCTCGCCCCCAGCAGGTACGGCAGCAGCGGCAGCAGCGCCCCGAGCGCGAAGCACAGGAAGGACGAACCGGCCGCGACCAGCGGCGAGGGCAGGTCGTTGGGGTCGATCCCCAGCTCCTCCCGGGCGTGCACCTCCAGCGCCAGCTCCGGGTCCCGGGACAGCTGCCGGGCCACCTCGTGGGCGAGCTCCGGGTCCACCCCGCGCGAGACGTACACCTGCGCCAGCTCGGCCAGCTCGCCGTGCGGGTTGCGGCTCAGCTCCAGCCGCTCCGCCGCGATCTCGGCCTGCACCAGCTCCCGCTGGGAGGCGACCGAGGTGTACTCCCCCGCCGCCATCGAGCAGGCGCCGGCCGCCAGGCCGGCCAGCCCGGTGAGGATCACCGTGCCGTGGGAGGCCGCGCCGCCGACCACACCGGTCATCAGCGCGAAGTTCGACACCAGACCGTCCACCGCACCGAACACCGCGGGCCGCAGCCAGCCGCCGTTGACGTCCCGGTGGTGGTCGGCCGCGGGTATCCGCGGGTGCTGGGCGGGCTCGGCTTCCAGGGTGGTCGCAGTCACGGTTCTTCCCCTCCGTCTTTCGTTCGTCGCCCCCGACCGTAGCCGCCTTGACCTGGGCATTTCCAGCAAAGCAAGGCTGTCCGAACGATGCTGAGGCTGCCCTTCGCAGCTCTCGCGAAGGGCAGCCTCAGTCAGGGAACGTGCCTGCTCAGACCGGGTTCTCGGCATCCTTCCCGGTCTTCTCGACCGGCTCGCCATCCAGGATCCGAGACGGCTTCGACCCGTCCACCGTCTCACTCGGCTTCACGGTCTCCGCCTTCCCCTTCTCGCCGTCCTTCTCCTGGGCCTCGACGTGCGCCGCCGGGTCGATGCTCGCCGGGTCCTCACGCCCGGGCCGCTTCTTCCCGACGATCACGAAGTAGGCCACCGCCCCGATGAACACCACGATCGAGGTCCAGTCGTTCAGCCGCAGACCGAAGTAGACGTGCGCCTCGTCGATCCGCAGCCACTCGGTCCAGAACCGGCCCACCGTGTACGCGGCCACGTACAGCGCGAAGGCCCGGCCGTGCCCCAGCTTCCAGCGCCGGTCCGCCCAGATCACCAGCAGCGCGACGGCCACGTCCCAGATCGACTCGTACAGGAAGGTCGGGTGGAAGACCCCGTTCACGACCTCACCGCCGGGCAGCGTCTTGTGGATCTCCAGACCCCACGGGAGAGTGGTCGCCCGCCCGTACAGCTCCTGGTTGAAGTAGTTGCCCCAGCGGCCCAGCGCCTGCGCCAGCGCGATGCCCGGCGCGATGGCGTCGGCGTACGCGGGCAGCGGCACGCCCCGGCGGCGGCAGCCGATCCAGGCGCCGACCGCGCCCAGCGCGACCGCACCCCAGATCCCGAGGCCGCCCTCCCAGATCTTGAAGGCGTTCCAGGGGTTCTTCCCCTCGCCGAAGTACAGCTGGTGGTCGGTGATCACGTGGTACAGCCGGCCGCCGACGAGGCCGAAGGGCACGGCCCAGACGGCGATGTCGCCGACGGTGTGCTTGGCACCGCCCCTGGCGACCCAGCGCTTGCTGCCGAGCCAGACGGCCGCGACGACCCCGAGGATGATGCAGAAGGCGTAGGCGCGCAGCGGGATCGGTCCGAGGTAGAGGACGCCCCGCGACGGGCTGGGAATGTAGGCGATATCCATGGCGGTTCCGACGCTACAGGGTCTGCGGCCCCCATCGGACACCCCCGGGGTCACAGAAATCGAACAACGGACACCGCCGCCCCCTCCCGACCGGAAGGAGACGGCGGCCCGGTGGTCTCAGCCGGCCGACGGCGACGGGTTATTGGCCTCCGAAGCAACCGCGGTAGGCGCCGGCGACTGCCCGTTCGAGCCGGCCGTACCCAACTGCTTGCCCTGGTTGGCGGCGTCCACCCACTTCACCAGGTTCGCCGGGGTGATCTCCTCGTTCCCGTTCTTCGGGTAGATCGGCTGGCCGTTGAGCAGCACCGTGGGCGTCGACTTGTAGCTGGACTTGTCGAAGTCCTGCTGCACCGCGGACACCCACCCGCCGTACTTGTTGTCGTTGACGCACGCCTGGAACTCCGGCGTGTCCAGTCCCCCCACCTGCTTCGCGAGGTTCAGCAGCACGGCCTTGTCGCCGAAGGCGTCATTGGTCTCGTCCGGCTGGTTCCGGTACAGCACGTCGTGGAAGTCCCGGAAGTGCCCGGCGTCCTGGGCGCAGGCCAGCGCGTTGGCACCGTTCTTCGAGCCCTTGCCCGGCACCGCCCGGTCGATGAACGACACCACATGGGCGTTCGTGTAGATCTTCCCGGCGTCCTCCAGCTGGTCGATGGTCGCCGAGAACTCGCGCTCGAAGATCCCGCAGGCCGGACACCTCGGGTCCTCGTACACCGTGAGCACCGACGGCGCGTTGCTCGCGCCGACCGGGATCACCAGGTTCTTGTCACCGATCGTCCCGGCCGGGGCGGCGGTCGGGGTCTCCGGCTTGGAGCGCTGGTTCTGCACCACCACGCCGGTGACCACCGCGGCGGCGATGACCGCGAGCACGGCCCCGCCGACGATCAGCTTCTTCCTGCGCCGCGAGCCGGCCTCCTCGGCCGCCCGCTGCTCCAGCATCCGCTCGCGGGCGGTGCGCTTGCCTTCTCGGTTCTTCTCGCTCATTGCCTTGACATCCACGGTCGGGGGCCTTCGTCGGGGGGATAGGAATTCAGCTCGCCAACCAGCCGTCGGCCGAGAGCCGAGTGCGGGGCCGCCACAGCAGGAACCCGGCCAGCAGCAGGAACCCGGTGTCGCGCAGGATCTCCTGGAGGTACTCGGTCTGCGAGGCGTCGACGTGCCCGCCGCCGCCGAAGCAGCCGCAGTCGATCGAGATCCCGCGCGCCCAGGCCGAGGCGATCCCGGCGATGAACGCGAGCAGCAGCAGCGCCGAGACCCCGGCGACCAGCCGGACCCCGAGGCCGATCACCAGCAGCAGGGCGAGCGCCAGCTCCAGGAAGGGCAGCCCGTAGCCGATCGGCTTGACCAGGCCCTCCGGCAGGATCTCGTACGCCCGCACCGCCTGGGCGGCCTCCGCCGGATCGGCGATCTTCGCCAGCCCGGCCCACCCCCAGACCACCGCCAGGCCGAGCCGCACCGCAGTGCCGACCCACTCACTCCAGACCGGCACCCGCTGCGGCGCGGGCGCGGAGCCACCGGACTGCACTGCCGGCCCGGCCATCAGGGAACCCCCCTCGGGAAACTCGTTCACATCCTGACGAACCGTAAGGGATGACGCCGGGTTCCTCCGGATTCACGAATTAAGCCGGACGAGTGACATTCCGTCCGATTTCCCCGAACACCCCTACGTCACCGGCACCCCGGCAACCGCCCCGGATCGAACAACTCCGCTCGCCCCTCGTGCTGCCCCCGCACGGCCCGCTCCGCCGCGTCCCACCGGGCCGCCTCCGCACACGCCACCGCCTCCCGCTCCGCCCGCTCCGCCCCCCGCTTGGCCAACGCCTGCCCCACCTCGGTGTGCGCGCCGACCGCGGCCCCCAGAGCCAGCGCGGCCGCCGCCGCCCGCAGCAGCACGGCCCGATGAAGACCCGCCACCTGCTCACCCCTTCGCTAGCCCGGCCGCCCCCGTACACGTGGTTCGTGCACTCGTCCCTCCACTCAACGCCGGTCAACCCCGCCTGATGCGTGTCGCCCCCGCTCTTCACCCGTTCGGGGCCGCCCCACCGCTGACGCGCCCCCGAACCACCCCTTCGTGAGCACCCCACCACCGAACGCACAGGGCGCACCGCACCCACCACCCCACCCGCACCACCCCACCCACCCCCACCACCCCCCTCCCCCACCCGCACCAGGCGAGAGGGACGCGCTGCGGGAGGGGGCGGTGGAGGGGGTGGGTGCGGAGAGGGGCGTGACGGGTGATTTTCAGACCGCCAACGGTCCCAGCCCCCTCGATGAGGGTCGGCGGTCCGAAAATCACCCAGCCCCCGGAGCGCCCACCCCCGGTGTCGTTGGACGTAGAGATGTCAGTGGGTTTGGACAGTGGATGTCGGTGAGGCCGGTTTTTGGTCATGGGGTGTCGGTGGGTTGGACAGGCGGGCGCGTAGGCGTGTCAGTGGGCTGTCCAGTGCTGACGGTGCCGGGCGCGTGCGGGTGGGGTTGGAGGCGGAGGCTGTCCAGGACGTCGGCGGTGAGCTGGTAGCCCCCGGCTGGGGCGGCCTGGACGAGTCCGCCGGCCCGGAGTGCTTCGGTGGCGTAGTCCATCGCGGGGTCGGCGGACCCGTTCCAGAAGATCGTCAGTAGCGCGGCGGTCTCCTGTGCGGTGAGCGGTTCGTGCCGCCCCGCCCGCTTGGCCGGCAGCTGCTCGGCTTCGCCCTTGTAGTGGGGTCCGACGAGCTGGTCGTGTTGTCCGTGGGTGAGCAGGTCGAGCCGCGGTGTGGCGGTGTAGTGCTCGGGCGGCACCTGCCGCAGCACCAGGGCCCCGCCGACGGCGGGGTGGTGACGGGCGTGGGTGATGGCGGCGTCGATCCGGCGGGCGGGCCAGTCGAGCGCGGCGGCCAGGTCGTCGGCGTCGAGCGGGCGCACGGCGTGGGCGAGCGCGGTGATCACCGTGAGCGCGTCGCCAGCGGAGTCCTCGCTCGCCTCCCCGGCGGCTTCGCCGATGTCGGCGATGCGCGGGAGGGCGAAGAGCTCGTTCGCGCCGCGGATGATGTCGCCGGGGTGGAGGTCCAGGCGGCGGGCGAGTTCGAGCCAGAGCCGGACCGGGAGGTCGGGGAGTTCTTCGAGGTCGACCTGGTGTTCGTGGACGCCGAGCAGGTCGGCGAGTTCCCAGGTGGTCATGGCCGCCGCGTGGAGGCGACGTTTGATCGCGGCGGAGTGCCAGGCGCTCTGGTAGTCGACCCGGCGCGGTCCGCGCGGGCTGCGGTCCGCCCCGCGGGGTGGTGCGGTGCGGGGTTTGCGGCCGGTCACGGGGCCTCCGTGGGGTTGGGCCGCTGGGCGGCGAGGACGTGGTGGGACAGGCCGCGGTCTTCCATCCAGGTGAAGGCGCGGGTGTGGCTGGGCAGCAGGCCGTCGCCGTGGCGGCAGTGGGTGCGGTGGAGCCAGGCCGGGGCGAGGTGGAGCCGGTGACAGGTCCGCAGGACGGCTTCGCGCAGGCCCCGCTCGGGGTTGTGGTCGCCGGGCCGGGTGGGGTGGAGGAACAGCGGGTCGTCCTCGCCCGCGCCGTCGGCCTGCCGGTAGGAGCGGTGGGCAGCCAGCACCCGGTGGACCGGTTCGGGGAGCCGGATCGGGTCGGGAGTGAACAGGTGGGGGAAGTCGCGCGGGTAGAGCCGGTCGGGCGGGTCGTACAGGCTGAACGGTCCCTCCTTCTCCCAGGGGGCGAGGATGCCCGCCTCCGGGTCGGCGGGCGGGGGCAGGTACAGCCGGCTGCCGTCGGCGGCCAGGTGGGTCAGGCGGATCAGGCCGAAGCCGTGGGTGCTGGTGCCCAGGTGCAGGGCCAGGGCGGTCGCGGAGGAGGCCGCGGTGTCGGTGACGGAAGCGATGGCGGCGCCGACCTTGGCGGTGATCACGCCGGTGAGCCGGGCGGCCGGGTCGGGCCCGAGCTCGGCGGGGTTCCAGCGCAGGTAGTGGCCCTGGGTCAGCAGGGCGATCTGGATGGCGCGCAGGCGGATCAGGGCGACGGGGCCGCTGGGGGCCGGCCCGAGCCGCTGGTCGCGCAGGTAGGCAAGGAGCCGGTCGTGGGTGAAGCCGCCGCGGCGCCGCTGCGTCCCGGCCCAGGAGCGGGTGGTGGTGATCTCTTGGTCGAGCAGGAACCGCAGCGCCTGGAACAGGTCGCCTGGCAGGCGGCGGCGGCAGACGGTGAGGAACTGGGGGAAGTCGGCGAGCGGCAGTTCGGGCCAGTCGGTGACCGGCCACGGCGCCCCGACGTCGGGATTGGTGCGCTGGTCGGGGACGGTGGGCACGGGCAGTTGTTCGGTGAACTCGGTGAAGGTGGCGACGGTGACCGGCAGGCCGGCGCCGGTCAGCACCTCGTGCGGGGTGACCACGCTCTTGGCGCCGGTGTCGGGGGCGTGGACGAGCCACAGGGTCGCGCCCGCCCGCTGGGTGAGTTCGGCCAGTGCCCGCAGCAGTGTGGCGGGCATGCGGTGGCCGCGGTCCACCACCAGGTCCCGTACTCCGGCGGCACTGGCGTGGGCGCCGGCGTGGCGCATCGCCGCGAGGGCGGTGAGCTTGTCCTGGTCGACGTGGTCGGGGTTCTTGCCGAGCGCGGCCAGGACGTTGCGGGCCAGGTCGGCCGCGGAGCCGCCCGGGGTGGGGTGGACGACGATCCGGCCAGGGCCGGGCAGGGCGTGCAGGCGGCGGGTGGCTCGGGCGTGGTCGCCGGGGTTGAGCACCACCACCGCCCGCGCCTGGTCGGTCGGCTCAGGCATAGACGCCTCCGCCCAGCAGGGTGAAGGCGTTCGCGACGACCTCGGCGTCGATCCGGGTGCGGTCGGCGTCCTCGCACAGCGCGGCGGCGGTGTGGGTGAAGGACGCCCAGTCGCGCATGGTGCCGTGCCCGTAGGTCTCGTCGATGCTGCGCAGGAGCTCGGTGTCCGCGCCCTCGTAGATCGGGTGATAGGCGCGGATCAGGTCGGGGATCTCCGCCGGTCCGAGCGGGCGGAAGGGCAGGCGGCGGAAGATCCGGGAGCGGAGCATCGGTTCGCGGGAGAGGACTTCCCAGCAGCCGTCGCCGCCGACGTAGAGCAGGGCAAAGTTGGTCTTCCGGTCGTCGTGGAGGTGGCGGAGCATCTCGATGCAGTTGCTGTTCAGCCGCTGGGCCTCGTCCACGACGACTAGGCGCTTGGGGTGGGCGAGCAGGTCGATCAGCTTCGCGGTGATCTGGAAGCGGTTGCGCCCGCCGGCGGTGGCCGCACCGGTGAGCTCGGTCAGCAGCTGGTCGCCGACCAGGCGCATGGTGGGCTGCGAGGTGAACGACAGCAGTGTGACCGCGAGTCCGGGGTTGCGGGCGGCCTGGTCCTCCAGCGCGGACTCCATGGCGTAGGTCTTGCCGGTGCCGGCCGGGCCGTGCAGGACGCCCATCGCGCAGTTGGCGACCAGGTCGTCCACGATCCTGGCGGTGAGCTGGAAGGTGCTGGTCGGCAGCGTGGCCGCGCCGGTCAGGTTCGCGAAGTGGCGCGGCATCAGTCCTCGATCTCGGTGGGTTCGGGGGCGGGCAGCGTGGGGGTGAGGCCGAGCAGGCTGCTGCTGGCCTTCGCCCGCAGCGCGGCGTCCAGCGACCGGCCCGCGTGGCCAGCCGCCGCGGTGCGCGGGACGAGCTTGGAGGGCACCGGCGTGCCCGGACCGGTCATCGGGGCCAGCACGGTGCGCGCGCGGCGGGAGGCGGCGCGCCGCTCACGGCCGAGCCGTTCGGCCTCCTCCCGCTGCTGGGTGCGCCAGTGGTCGGCCTGCTCGTCTGTCAGTTGCCCGCTCGGGTAGGCGGTGCACAGGTGGGCACCGCCCAGGTAAACCTCGATCTGGCGGTCGTCGTGGGGCATGTAGCGGACCTCAACGCTCTGCCCCACCCGGCCCTGGATCTCGGGGGCCAGGTAGGTCAGGCCGTTGAAGCGGATGCCGTCCTTGCCGACCACCCGGGTGGTGTCGGCCAGCAGCAGGTGCCGCAGCCGCTCGGCGTCGATCCGGTGCACCGGCCCCGGGTCCTCCAGCCACGCGGTGGTCGGCGTACGGCCGCCCAGCATCCGGTGCGCGCGCTGGGTGTTGTACCAGTCGGCCCAGGCGGCGAACCGCTCCGCCAGACGCTCGATGCGCATCGGCCCGGCGCCGGCCTCCTCCGCCTGGGCCTTGTCCCGCGCGCTGTCGCCGACCGGCCCGTACAGGCGCCCGGCCGCGTCCCTGGGGCCGCCCGTGAAGCCGGGCAGCTGCGCGATGAGGGTCTGCTCGATCGTCAGGTTCAACCGCTCCACCTTGCCCTTGCGGAACGGCATGTAGGCGGGCAGCCGGTGCACGGTGACGCATAGCGCGCCTATCACCTGCTCGATCGCCGAGGCCGCGAACTCCAACCCCCGGTCGATCCGCACCCGGGAGGGCACCGCGCCGAACGGCGAGCGGCCTTCCTCGTGCACCAGCGCCATCCGCATCGCGGTCAGCACCGTGGCGCTGGACGGGTACACCGCCAGCGCCCAGCCCAGCAGCCCGCGGGTGCCGTCGTCCACCACCGTGGTCAGCCACGGCATGATCGGCCGGCCCTTGGGCGGCAGCACCAGCAGCGGCAGCTGCTTGTGGTCCATCTCCCATACCTGCCCGCGCCCGGCGTCCGGCCGGCGCAGGTACACGTTCTTCGCCCGGCGCCCTTCCTCCCCGACCTTCCAGGCCGCCCGCTCCGCCGGCGTCATCTCCCGCTCGAACGCGCGCGCCAGCGTCCGGCGCGTCACCGACGCCGCGTCGCTCCAGCCCTCCGCCAGGAACTCCGGCACCGGCGCCCCGGCCGTCGTGCCGTCGCCCTCCAGCACCGCCTCGCGGGCGCGGGCCAGCGCGGAGACGTTGCCGCGGTAGAACGCGTACGCCTCCACGTCCGTCTCACTCAGCCGGAACCCGTCCGCCCCCGCCCGTCCCGGCCCGGGACAGTCGCCCAGCCACCGCCACACCGTGCGCGCCGTGACTCCCAGCGCCCGCGCGGCCAGGTCGACGTGTCCGCCCGTCAGCTCACCGCAGCCGCGCAGCTGCTCCAGCCTGGACACCGTGGTCCGTCTCACCTCGCCCGCCACCCTCACCATGGGCAGCAGTGTCAGTGGCCTGTCCAACCCGGCGCGCGGCTCTTGGCGGCCACGCTCCCGGATCAGGTGAACTCGACCCGAACCGGTTGCGTCCGTCCTCGCCGATCCGCTAGACGGAAGCCGTCCCGGAAACGACCGGTTCCGGGACGGCCACCCGCCGCGACGGCCGGAGCGCGAGAGCCGTCCCGGTACCAGTCCCGCAACTGGCGGGCGCGACACAGAAGCGGGACAGGTATTCGGGACGGGCCGCACCGCGCGGCCGAGCGGAAGGGGAACACGTGGACGGCGACCTGGACGAGATCGCCCGCGCCGAGCTCGTCGAGCGCGAGCCGTGCCCGCGCTGCGGCGCCCCGCCTGGCTCACCGTGCCGCGCCAACTCCGGCGTCGTCGCCGTCGACTACCACACCGGCCGCTACAGCAAGATCCCCGCGCTGCGGTCCGGGCCGGCCATCCGCATCCCCGCCGCGCGCGGCCCCGGCCGCACCTGGCACCCCGGCCCCGAACCCACGCCCAGCGAGACCACCGCGCGCACCGGCGACCGCATAGGCTACGCCCGCGTCTCCAGCAAGGGCCAGGACCTCGACGGCCAGGTCCGCATGCTCAAGGCGGCCGGCTGCATCCGCATCCACGTCGAGAAGATCGGCACCCGCGAGAAGATCCGCCCCGAGTACAACACCGCGCTCGCCGACCTCCGCCCCGCCGACACCCTCACCGTCACCATGCTCGACCGGCTCGGGCGCAACATGGTCGAGCTCATCACCTCCGCGCAGCAGCTCGCCGAGCGCGACCACCGCCTGGAGATCCTGACCGGCCCCCTCGCTGGCGTCTACGACCCCCGCGGCGGCGGCAAGGTCCTCTTCGTGATGTTCGCCGCCATGGCAGAGGTCGAGCGCGAGTTCATCCACGAGCGCACACTCATCGGACTCGACACCGCTGCGGCCAACGGCAAGCACGGCGGCCGGCCCCCGGCGCTCGACGCCGACCAGCTCGCCATCGCCCTGCGCCGACGCGACGCCGACGAGCCCATCACCGCCATCGCCAAGCACCTCGGCGTCGGCCGCTCCACCCTCTACCGCGCCCTCGCCGCCCACGACGAAGGCCAGGAACCTCTCTAGACCTGCGTCACGAGCACCCCGCCCGGACAGGCGGGGCTCGACTCAGGGGGCGATGCCGTGCAGCAGCGTCGCCGTCAGCAGTCTCCCGGTCTCGGCGGGTTCGGTGCCTCCCCGGTGGTGGGCGCGGGCGGCGGCGGCCAGGTGGGCGGAGATGACGGTGACGACCCAGCCGGCCGGGATGTCGGCGCGGACCTCGCCCGCGCTCTGTGCCCGGGTGACCAGGTCGGTGAGGCTGGCGCGGATGTCGCGGTCGGCGGCGGCCGGGGTGCTGGTGATCCCCGGCAGGTACAGGGCCTGGTAGCGGTGGGCGATCTCGGCCAGCGCGGCGACGATGCGCTCCAGCGCCTGCAGGGGCGGGCTGTGGAGCGGATCGACTCCCGCGATCGCGTCGGCTGACTCGTGGGCGGCCTGCTCGCGCAGTGCGTCCACGAGGGCCTCGCGGGTGGGGAAGCGCCGGTAGACGGTGATCCGGCTGACGCCGGCCGCGTCCGCGACGGCGTTGACCGGCGCGTCGGGGTCCTCGGCCCACAGCCGGGCCGCCGCGGCCAGGATGGCGCGCTGGTTGTCCGCTGCGTCGGCCCGCAGCGCGCGGGGCCGGGAGGTGTCGGCGGGGTCCATGCGACTACCCTATATCTGAAACAGCCTGTATCAGTTATGGAGTGTGGTGCCGATGCTGTGGCCCCTGCGGTCCCCTGGGCGGCCCGGCCCGCCGAAGCTGGAACGCGCGGTGCTGAAGGTGGCGTCGGCGGCGGTCTTCGGCTCCGTGCTGTCGACCATGGACGGCACGATCGTGAACATCGCGCTGAACACGATCCGGCGCGAGTTCCACACCACGCTCACCGCCGTGCAGTGGGTCACCACCGGCTACCTGTTGGCCCTCGCCCTGACCCTGCCGGTGTCGGGCTGGCTGGCGGACCGGCTGGGTGCCCGCCGCCTGTACCTCGGCTGCCTGCTGGCCTTCTCCGCCGCGTCGGCCCTGTGCGGGGCGGCCCCCTCGATCGGCTGGCTCATCGCTCTGCGGATCGTCCAGGGCATGGTGGGCGGCCTGCTCGCGCCGCTCGGCCAGACCCTGGTCGCGCAGGTCGCCGGACGCGAGCGGCTGGGGCGGGTGATGAGCATCGTCGCCATCCCCACCCTGATCGGCCCGATCCTGGGCCCAACCGTCGGCGGGGCGATCGTGGCCCACGCCTCCTGGCGCTGGATCTTCTACGTCAACCTGCCGCTCGGCATCGCGGGCGCCGCCTTCGCGGCCCGCCGGCTGCCCCCGGACCCGCCCGCCGAGACCGCCGAGACCCGCAGGCGGTTGGACGCCACCGGCCTGGCCCTGATCGGCCCCGGGCTCGGTCTGCTCGTCTACGCCGTCTCCCGCATCGCCCAGAGCGGCGACCCGACCGACCCGACGGCACTGGCCCTGGGCGCCACCGGCGCGGGTCTGCTCGGCATGTTCACCGTCCACGCCCTGCACCTCGGCGAGAGCGCCCTGCTGGACCTGCGCCTGTTCAAGGACAAGGCATTCGCCGCCGGCACGGCCACCGCTTTCCTGTCCCGCCTGACCGGTGACGGCGTCGTCCTGCTGCTGCCGCTCTACCTTCAACAGGTGCGCGCGATGAGCCCGCTGACCGCCGGCGCCGTGCTGGCACCGCAAGGCCTGGGCGCCATGCTGGCGCTGCCGCTGGCGGGCCGCTTCACCGATACCTACGGGCCGCGCCGCACCGCCTGCGCCGGCGCCGTGCTCGGCCTGCTCGGCACCGCCGGCCTCCTGACGCTCAGCCCCTCCAGCCCCCTGGTCTGGCTGTGCCTCCTGCTGTTCCTTCGGGGCCTGGGCGCGAGCCTTGCCGGTCTGCCGCCGGTCGCCGCCGCCTACCGATCACTCAGCCGCCACGAAGCCGCCGGTGCCAGCACCACACTGAACATCGCCCAACGCCTCGGCTCACCGCTGGGTACCGCAGCCCTCGCCGTCGTGCTCGCCGCCGCCACCCGCACCGCCGACACCGATCCGGTGCGCCTGAGCCACGGCTTCACCCAGGCGTTCGCAGCCGCCACCGCGGCCACAGCCCTCCTGCTCGCGGCCAGCCTCACCCTGCCCGGCCCGCCGGAGCCGCAGCCAGGCGATCACAACGCGAGGTGTGTCCAAACCCACTGACATTTCCGTGTCCAACGACACCCGGAACCGCCCCCGGACCCACCCACCCTCCCGAAAGCCCACCCCCCACACCCCAACCCCGCGCAGCGGAACCCCACCCCCCACTCGGCGGACCACCCACCCCCCGCTCGGCGGGGGCGCCAGCCCCCTTCGCATCCCGGAGCCGGATTGTCACCCGCCCGCAGGAAGCGCAGGCTGGCAGGAGGGCCAGGGAAGCGGCCCGCCCCGGTCGGCCGCGGTACCGATGACGGCCACCGGTCAGGCACGAGGGGCAGGGCAATGGCACGCGGGAAGCTCTGGGGCTACGTCGCTTCGGGGGCCCGGGCGCTCAGCGCGCTCGGCGGCGGCGCGCAGAGCGCCGAACGCGCGGGCGGCGTGGGCGGCGTGGGCCCGTACCCGCCGCTCGCGATGGCCGGCCCCAGGACGCTGTCCCGGACGGAGCTGGACCGGCTGAGCTGGACCGGTCGGCAGGCCGGGTGCGAGCCGCAGGCGCGGCACGTGCAGGTCTCCGAGGTGGTACGCCGGGTGGTGCGCGGCGGTGGCCGGGCGGCGGCCGTCACGGTGCGGCTGGCACCGGGGCTGCCGGTGGTGGCCGGGGACGCCCGCCGGATGGAGGCCGCGATCGCCGGGCTGCTGGACCACGCGATCCGGCGCAGCCCGCTGGGCGACCGGGTGCTGGTCCGGGCGGACGTCAAACGCGCCGGCCTGTCGGCCCCCCGGCCCGCGGCCGGTCGGGGCGGCACCGGACGGGGCACGGCCGGGCAGAGCCGGGAACGCGTCGAGATACGAATATCCGACCGTGGTTCGTACGAGTCGCCCGAGGCCCGTGAGTGGCTGCTGGCGGGCGTGCGCACCACCGGGCCGGTGGGCCCGGCGCTGCACAGCCTGGTCCTGGCGGCCGGCGGACGGCTCGCGGTGGAGCCGACCCCCGGCGGCGGCCTGACCGTCGTCCTCCTGCTCAGCGTCGCCTACGACTAGCGACTGGCCGGGCTCGCCCCACCACCCGGCGAACACCGCGCCCCGAACCTAGACTTGCCCCATGCCCCGGCTCAACGACCAGGTCAGGGAGCTGCTCCAGGAGTACGCCGACCTGATCAACATCACCGGCGGGGACGCCTTCCGGGCCCGCGCCTACGAGAAGGCCGCCCGGGCGGTCGGCGGCCATCCCGAGGACCTCGCCGGTCTGGACGTCAAGGGACTGCAGCAGATCCCCGGTGTCGGCAAGTCCACCGCCGAGAAGATCGCCGAGTACCTCACCGGCGGGAAGATCGCAGCGCTGGAGGCCCTGCGGGCCGAGATCCCGCCCGGCGTACGGGAGATGATGGCCGTCCCCAGCGTCGGCCCCAAGCGTGCCCTCTCGCTCTACCGGGACCTCGGCATCGGCTCGGTGGACGAACTCGCCGACGCGATCCGCGCCGACCGGCTGTCCGGCGTGGCGGGCTTCGGGGAGCGCAGCGGCGAGAAGATCCTGCACGGCATCGAGCTGCTGCGGCAGTCCGGCGGCCGGACCCTCCTCGACGCCGCCACCGACCTGGCCGAGCAGCTGGTCGAGGCGATCTCGGCCGTCCCCGGCTGCACCCGCTGCGCGTACGCGGGTTCGCTGCGCCGGATGCGCGAGACGGTGGGCGACATCGACGTCCTGGCGACCGCCGCCGACTCGGCCCCGCTGATGGCCGCGCTCACCGGACTCCCGTACGTGGCCGAGGTGATCGGCAGCGGGCCGACCAAGACCTCGGTCCGCACCACCGGGGGGATCCAGGTGGACCTGCGGGTCGTGCCCGAGGAGGACTGGGGCGCCGCACTGGTGTACTTCACCGGCTCGAAGGCGCACAACATCAAGCTGCGCACCCGGGCGGTGCGGGCCGGCCTGAAACTCTCCGAGTACGGGCTGTTCGAGGTCGACGGCGACACCGGAAAGGCCTCCGGGGGCGGCTCCAAGGTGGTGTCCGCGACCGAGGAGGAGGTGTATGCGGCGCTCGGGCTGCCCTGGATCCCGCCGACGCTGCGCGAGGACCGGGGCGAGATCGAGGCCGCACTGAACGGTGAACTCCCGGAGCTGATCGAGGAGTCGGACCTGCGCGGCGACCTGCACACCCATACCGATCTGACCGACGGCCTGGCCACCCTCACCGAGATGATCGACACGGCGGCGGCCCGCGGCTACTCCTACTACGCCGTCACCGACCACGCCCCGGACCTGGTGATGCAGCGGATGACCGACGAGAAGATGCTGGCCCAGCGCGAGGAGCTGCGCCGACTCGCCGACCGCCACCGGAAGTTGCGCCTGCTGCACGGCACCGAGCTGAACATCGGTCCGGACGGCGGGGTGGACTGGCCGGCCGAGTTCCTGGCCGGATTCGACGTCTGCGTGGCCTCCGTGCACTCGCACTTCACCCTGGACCGCGCCGCCCAGACCCGCCGGTTGATCCGCGCCTGCGAGAACCCGTACGTCCACGTCATCGGCCACCTCACCACCCGCCGGATCGGCCGGCGCGGGCCGATCGACGTCGATCTGGACGCGGTGTTCGCGGCCGCGGCCCGCACCGGCACCGCGATCGAGATCAACGGCTCCCCGCAGCGGCTCGACCTGCGGGACGAGGACGTGCTGCGGGCCAAGCGGCACGGCGTGCGGTTCGCGGTCGACAGCGACGCCCACGCCACCGGCCAGCTCGCCTACCCGCGCTTCGGCATCGGGACGGCGCAGCGCGGCTGGCTCACCGTGGAGGACGTGGTCAACGCCTGGACGTGGCAGCGGCTGAAGCACTTCCTCCGCAAGGACGCACTACAGAAGTAGTCCACCGCACCTACACCTGCTGTCACTTCACCTGCCGCCACCACACCCGCCGTCGCCGCGCCCGCAGCGACCCGGCTGCCCCTCCCCGAGCGAAGCCCCCGGCGAGCCCAGCACCCGGGCCGCGCTGCGGTGCCCGAGCCCGGTGGCCAGCTGGAGGTCCCCGGTGTCGAGGAACCCGGCCAGGAAGCCCGCCGCGAAGGCGTCCCCGGCCCCGGTCAGGTCGCGCACCTCCGCCACCGGCGGCACCGGCACGGTGAACAGCCCCTCCCCCGGCACGTCCACGGTGGTCGCCTCGGCACCCGCCTTGGTGACCACGGTCGAGGCCGCCAGCCGGGCCCGCTCCGGCCCCGGCAGGCCGTCCACCAGCAGCCCGAGGTAGGCCGACTCGGAGCGGTTGGCGAATACGAAGGTGGGCGCCAACTCGGTGAGCAGGGCGAGGAACCGCTCCCGCCCGTACTGCTCCAGCATGCCGGTGGAGGAGGCGTCCACCGAGGTGGTGCCGCCCGTCCGCCGGACCCGGTCGAGCGCGTCGACCGCCGTCCGGCCGACCGGCTCGCCGTCGAAGGAGTACGCGGGCACGTGCAGGTGGGTCAGGCCGGCCAGCCAGTCGTCCGGGACGCGTTCCAGCAGCTTGGCGGCACCGCGGTCGGGCAGCATGGTCCGTTCGCCGTCCCGGTCGATCAGCACCACGATGCTGCCGGTCTGGCCGTGCCGCTGCACCCGGACGTCCACGCCGTGGCCGCCGAGTTCGGCGACGATGCCGTCCCCGACGGCGTCCGCGCCGACGCAGCCGAGGAAGCGGGCCGGGTACTGCCCGGCGGCGAAGCAGGCGACGTTGGCCGCGCTGCCGCCGCGCCGCCGGAAGACCTGGGCACCGGAGTCGGTGCCGTGCCGCAGCGGTCCGTCGACCCAGACCACGATGTCCTCGACGAGGTCGCCGAGCACCCCGAGCACGGCTCAGGCCCCGCTGGTCGCGGCAGCGGCGCCGTCGCCCTCACCGGCCCCACCGGCCCGGCCCGCCGAGGCGGCCGAAGCGGTCAGGGCGGTCAGGGCGGTGGCGATCTCGCCGCCGAGCCGGACGTTGCCCCGGTAGACCTCGACGTTCACCTCCAGGCTGCGCCCGCCGGTGTCGCGCTGGATGTGGTCGAGCAGGAAGGGCGTGGAGGCGTTGCCGGTGATGCCCCGGCGCTCGGCCTCGGCCCAGGCGCGGGCCAGGATGCCGTCCAGCTCCTCCGGCGGCAGCTGCTTGGCCGGGTCGACCGGGTTGGCGATCAGGACGGCCTGCGGCAGTTCGAGCCGGTCGCGGGCGTCGATCACCCCGGCGGCCTCCTCGGGCGACTGCACGGCGAAGTTGATCTCGTGGCCGGAGTCGGTGACGTAGAAGCCGGGGTACTTGGTGGTGCGGTAGCCGATGACCGGGATGTTGAGGGTCTCGAAGCGCTCCAGGGTGGCCCGGATGTCGAGGATGGACTTCACCCCGGCGCTGATCACGGTGACGGGGGTGGCGGCCAGCGTGGTCATGTCGGCGGACTCGTCGAAGCTCTCGGAGGCGCCGAAGTGGACGCCGCCGAGGCCGCCGGTGGAGAAGACCCGCACGCCCGCGCGGTGGGCGAGGAAGGCGGTGGCGGCGACGGTGGTGCCGCCGTGCCGGCCGAGCGCGGCGACCACCGGCAGGTCCCGCAGGCTGACCTTGTCCAGGCCGTCGGTGGCGGCGAGTTCGGTGATCTGCTCGGTGCTCAGGCCGACGGTGGGGACGCCCGCGTGCACGCCGATGGTGGCCGGGACGACGCCCGACGCGCGCAGCTGCTGCTCGGCCTCCAGCGCGACCGCCAGGTTGCGGGGCCGCGGCAGGCCGTGGGTGAAGATCGTCGACTCCAGGGCGACCACGGGACGGCCGTCGGCGACGGCCTGCGCGACCTCCTCGGAGATCTGGATGGCGGGGGTGCTGGCGGGCAGTCCGGTCATGGGGGCGAGCTTCCTGTGAGATGCCACTGCGGTGGGGCAACGTGACGCTCAGCGTAGGGACGGTTCGGATCGGAAACCAGAATGAGTCCTGGGGTTTCCGATAGCCGGTCAGCTATTGGTTCGCACTAGGATGACCCGCATGGGCTTCACCTTGCGGCAGCTGGAGGTCTTCCTGACCGTCGCCGAGACGCTGCACTTCGGCCGGGCCGCCGAGCGGCTGCACATCTCGCAGCCGACGGTCAGCCAGGAGGTGGCCCGGCTGGAGCGGACGGTCGGCGTCGAGCTGTTCGACCGCAGCCGCCGCTCGGTCGCGCTGACCGGTGCGGGTGAGGTGATGGCGGCCGAGAGCGCGCGACTGCTGGAACAGGCCGGGGCGATGCTGGCCCGGGTCCGGCTGCACGAGGCCTCCCGGCTGGGGACGGCCCGGATCGTCGCCTCCCCCAGCGTGGTGAACCGGCTGCTGCCCGCCGTGGTCAGCCGGGCCGAGCAGGAGCTGCCCGCGCTCGACACCGCCGAACTCGCGGTGGACACCGGCCAGGTGTCCGTCACGCTGGCCGGTGAGCTCGCCGACATCGGCCTCGGCCGCTTCCTGGAGGACGTCCCCGGCTACCGGCTGGAGCGGATCGCCGACGAGCCGGTCCGGGTCGCCCTCGGCCGGGACCACCCGCTGGCCGGGCGGGCGACCCTGCGGCTGGCCGAACTGCGGGACCTGCCCCTGCTGTTGTGGCCGCGCGAGCAGCACCCCCGGTACTACGACCACGTGCTCGGCCTGTGCGCGGAGCACGGCGTCGACCCGCCGGTGCTGGTCAGCCCGCCGCGGATCGTCGGCTCCCGGCTCTACCTGCTCGCCCGCAACCGCGCCTTCTCGCTGGTGCCCGGCTCGATGACCGGCCACCTCACCGAGGACGTGGCCACCGTACGGCTGGAGGGCCGGGCCACCCTGCCGCTGGAGATGCAGTGGCGCACGGACGACCGCCGGCCCCCGCTGGCGACGCTGCGCCACCTGATCCGGCAGGAGGCCGCAGCCCTGGAGGAGTGGTAGGGCCGGCCCCGACCACCGCGCCGGCCGGGCGGACCGACGACCCCGCAGGAGCGCCGGAAAGCGACTCTTGACGCTCACATGCCACCGCCGGAAGGATGCCCGGATCACCCACCCGGCCCGTCGCGCGCCGACGGGCCGCCCGACCCCGGGGATCCACCTTGGCCATGTCCCCCCGGCGCTCCCCGCGCCCCCTGCTGCATCGCCTCGCCGGACTGCTCGGCGCCACCGCCCTCACCCTGGCCGGCACCCTGACCGCCGCCGCCCCCGCCCACGCCGACTTCGGCAGCGGCTACCACGACCCGGTCACCGCCGCCAAGCCGCTCACCCGCCCCGACACCCGCTCCTGCACCGTCGAGGTGATGCACGACCGGGAGTTCCGCAACGGCTACGGCAACCCGCCCGACACCCCGTACACCACCACCCTCACCCCGCCCGCCGACTGCGCCGGGCCCTGGTCCGCGGTGGTCCTGGACCTCCACGGACAGGTCGCCGGGCGGCAGTTCGACCGGATCTTCAGCGTCCGCGTCGGCGGCGTCCAGGTGCTGCTGTCCTCCACCCCGGAGCCGTCCAAGGACGGCATCCAGTGGAACGTCGAACGCGATCTCACCCGCTACGCCCCGCTGTTCGCCGCCGGACCGCAGCCCTTCTCGCTCGACCTCGCCAACGTCACCGACGCCACCTACACCGGTGTCTACAAGCTCTCGGCGAGCCTGACCTTCTACACCGCGAACGACCGCTGGCCCGCCGCCCGCGGCGCCGACCAGGTCCTCACCACCGGCCCGTTCACGCTCACCCAGGCCGCTCCCGGCACCGGCACGGACCTCACCTTCCCGCAGAACCTCCAGCGGCTGACCGCCGAGGTGTACGCGCGGGGCGGCGGGGCCTGCGAGGAGTTCGCCTACGCCTCCGCGCCGGACGCCTTCGTCGCCGCCAACCCGTCGATCGGCGCCTGCGGCAAGGGTCCGTTCCGCGAACTGCGGCTCACCGTGGACGGCCGGGTGGCCGGCGCGGTCTGGCCGTACCCGGTGGTCTACACCGGCGGCTGGGACCCGCTGCTGTGGCGGCCGGTCCCGGGGATCTTCGCCTTCGACCTGCCCGCCTACCGGCTCGACCTCACCCCGTACATCGGCCTGCTGCTGGACGGGCGCCCGCACCGCGTCGGCATCACGGTCAACGCGTCCGAGGCGCAGAGCAACGACGTCTGGACCGGCCAGGCCAACCTGTTCGCCGAGGTCGACCACGGCACCGCCCGCACCTCCGGGCAGCTCACCGACTACCGGGTCGCCCCCGAGGCCGCCGTCACCACCCAGCTCGCCGACCACGGCGGCGGCAGCGGCGACTGGACCGTCACCGCCGCCCGGCACGACCTCGCCCGCGGCTGGGTGCAGACCTCGCACGGCCGGATCACCACCGAGGTCCGCGACGACCTCGCGTTCAGCTCCGCCCAGCAACTGCGCGACAGCGGCAACGACGTGACCCTGCACAACGGCGCCGACCTCACCCGCACCACCGCCACCTGGGGCGGCGGACCGCACCGCAGCACCACCGTGCACGAGGGCGAACCGCTGGACGTCAGCTACAAGGTGACCCACGACGCCGCCGGGAACACCGACCAGACCACCGCGATGGACCTCGGCTACCACCGCGAGGCCACCACCGCGACCGGCGGCCACGTCACCGGACGCACCACCGTGGACCACACCCTGCGGCCCACCGCCACCCGCCACGACGGCGACCGCACCGTCCGGACCGGCAGCAGCACCGAGGACTACCGCAGCACCGGGCCGGGCGGGCCGTACCACCGCACGCTGAGCTTCGTGGACGGGTGGCCGAAGCCGTAGAGCTCGGCGGAAAGAGCCCCGAGTTGCGAGATTTGCCCGAATTCGGTCCGTTCACCCCTGGTGCACGGGTCGTAGGAGGCGCATGATGGGAGGTGGACCTGCGAGGTAGCTGAAGGAGTTCGACCGCAGGAGGCAGTGGCGACAGGTCGAGACGGATCAGGGTCTGCCGCTGGTACTACCTCGGTCGACGATCGAACTACCGGCCGGAGGACGTGACGTCCGGAGGCCACCCCCACCTCGTAGGTTCCGCGCGTCCACGGAGCATCCCCTCGGTTCCGTGGACGCGCTCTTCCGTCGCTCCCCTACCGCGGCACCGGGTACCCCATCTCCCAGGCGTGCACCGCGATCCCGACCCGGTTCGGCACGCCCAGCTTGCGCTGGATGCTGGCCACGTGGGTCTTCACCGTGCCCGGGGAGATGAACAGTTCGGCCGCGATGTCGGCGTTGGTCCGGCCCGCCGCGACCTGGCCGGCGATCTCCACCTCCCGCTCGGTGAGCGGCACCACCGGCACCACCGGCACCACCGGACGACCGGCCTGCCGCTCCGGCCGCCCGGATCCTCGCGGCGCCGTCACGTGCCGCAGCAGCCGCACCGTGACCGACGGGCTGATCAGGCTCTCCCCGTCCGCCGCCGCCCGGACCGCCTCGGCCAGCAGGGCCGGGCCGGACCGCTTCAGCAGGAACCCGGACGCGCCGTGCCGCAGCGCCGGGTAGACGTACTCGTCCAGGTCGAAGGTGGTCAGCACCACCACCCGCACCGAACCGGACAGCCGCCTGGTCACCTCCAGCCCGTCCAGCCGCGGCATCCGGATGTCCACCAGCGCGACGTCCGGCCGCAGTTCGGCCGCCAGCTCCAGCGCGGCGACCCCGTCGACGGCCTCGCCCACCACCTCGATGTCCGGCTGGGCGTCGAGGATCCGGCGCACAGCGCGCCGCACGGCCTCCTGGTCGTCCGCGATCAACACCCGGACCACCCGCGGACACTCACCGTTCGTACTCGTCACACCGGGCAGTCTCCCGCACCGACCGGCCGCCGGGAAAGTTCACGCCGTCGGTCCGGCGCGGTTCACCTCCGCCCGGTGAAGCTGGCCGCCATGAACGCTTCCAGTGGACGCCCGCCCGTCGGTCCGCCAGTCAGCCCCTCCGTCAGCCGGCGCGGGCTGCTGGCCGGGGCGACCGGCCTGAGCCTCGGCGGCGCCGTCTCCCTCTCCGGCGTCACGGCCACCCCCGCCGCCGCCTCCCCCCTGCTCTGGGAGCGGCCCGACCGCTCCGGTGCCCCGCGGGTCGGCGGACTGCACCTGCAGTTCGGCCCGGACGCCTCGCGCGAGGTCACGGTCTCCTGGCACACCACCGCCTCCGTCTCCAACCCCCGGGTGGTGTACGGGACTTCGCACGGCGGCTTCGGGCGCACCGAGCAGGCCGAGACCCGCACCTACCGGGACGCCGCCTCCGGCACCGAGGTCCAGGTGCACCACGCCCGGATCGGCGACCTGCACCCCGACACGGACTACGTCTACGCGGCCGTCCACGACGGCGCCACCCCCGAACTCGGCACCGTGCGCACCGCGCCGCGCGGCCGGGCCGCCTTCACCTTCACCAGCTTCGGCGACCAGGGCACCCCCACCCTCGGCAAGCAGACCGCCAACGGCTACGCCAACGACAACCTCGGCAGCCCGGCCGCAGGCGACACCACCGCCGGGGTCGAGCGGCTCGCCCCGCTGTTCCACCTGGTCAACGGCGACCTCTGCTACGCCAACCTCTCCACCGACCGGGTCCGCACCTGGTCCGACTGGTTCGAGAACAACACCCGCTCGGCCCGCCACCGCCCCTGGATGCCCGCGGCCGGCAACCACGAGAACGAGAAGGGCAACGGCCCGATCGGCTACGGCGCCTACCAGGCCTACTTCGACCTCCCGGACTCCGACGCGGACGACGAACTGCACGGCCTCTGGTACGCGTTCACCGCCGGCTCGGTGCGCGTCATCAGCCTCAACAACGACGACGTGGCCTACCAGGACGCCGGCAACAGCTATGTCCACGGCTACTCCGGGGGCGCCCAACAGCGCTGGCTGGAGCGCGAGCTGATCGCCGCCAACGCCGACCCGGGGATCGACTGGATCGTGGTCTGCATGCACCAGGTGGTCATCTCCACCGCCGACAGGTTCAACGGCGCCGACCTCGGCATCCGCGAGACCTGGGTGCCACTGTTCGACAGGTACGGCGTCGACCTGGTGGTCTGCGGCCACGAGCACCACTACGAGCGCTCCCACCCGATCCGCGGCCAACAGCCCACCGACACCCGCACCCCGATCCCGGTCGCCACCGGCACCGAGACCATCGACACCACCCGGGGCACCGTCCACATGGTCATCGGCGGCGGCGGCACCTCCGCCCCCTCCAACCACCTCTTCTTCACCCCGCCCAAGGCCCGGGTGATCACCGGCGTCGGCCCCGTCGACCCGGCCACCGGCAAACGGCCCCCGGTCTACGTGATCGAGGACGCCCCCTGGTCCGCCTTCCGCGACGCCGAGAACCCGTACGGCTTCGCCTCCTTCGACGTCAACCCGGGCGAGCGCGGCGGCGACACCACCATCGACGTCACCTACTACTCCGTCAGCGGCCCGTACGGAGACCTCGTCCCGGTCGACCGCTTCACCCTCACCCGCCCCCGCGGCCTCCGCGGCGGCGGCCGGGAGCGCTGACCCGCACCCACGGCCCGGCCTCCGGCCCCTGGACCCGTCGGCGCCCGGCCGCGTCGGCGGGTCTACATGTGCGTCCACCCGCCGTGGGCGAGGAGCCCGATGGGACCTGCCCCGACCAGGACGGCGAGCACCGTCCCCAGCGTGCCGCGGTTCTGCCGGGCCGTGAGCAGCAACATGACACCGGTCGGGACGCCGAAGACGATGACCGGCAACGAGAGAAAGAAGTACGGGGCCGAGCACACGGCCTCGAGGCCGAACTGGCACCAGCCGACGACCAGGCAGGCGTTCCGGAACGCCGGCTCGCGCGGAACGGCCAGGGGCAGCAGGGCCGTCCCGAAGAACCCGAAGAACAGGCCCCAGAACCACGCGCCGCCGCCGCCCCTCGCCAGGACGTCGACGGTCCACGGCAGCAAGGAGGCTCCGGCCAGGGCGACGAGGACGCGCCCGCTGGGCCTGACCCGACGCCGCACGGGCTCGGCGGGCACTTCGCCCGGCCGGTCGGCGAACGCCGCTTCGACCGCGAAACCGGGCTGTGCCGACAGTGATTCGCTCATTTCCATCCCCCCAAGAACGATTTGAACGCGTTCAACATAGCGCTCCGACCGTCCTACGGAAAGACCGGGGCCCGTGTCGCTACCGCCCCGGCAGGGTGCAGCACACCTCCCAGCCGGACGGCCCGTGCGGGCCCGAGGTCAGGGTGCCGCCGTGGGCGGCGGCACGGGCGGCGAGGCCGGCCAGACCGGTGCCACCGGAGCCGGGGCGGCGGCGCAGCCGGGGCCTGCGGGCGGACGGCCCGCCGGTGTCCCCGACGGTCACCCGGACCGTGCGGCCGTCCGGCCCGGGGACCACCCGGACCGTCACCCCGGCGGCCCGCGGGGCGTGCCGGCGGACGTTGGTGAGGGCCTCCAGGACGACGGCGTACGCGGTGGCCTGGACCTCGACGGCGAGCATCCCGGCGGCCTCCGGGGCGAGCTCGACGGTGGCGCGCGGGCCGCCCGTCGTCCCGAAGCGGGCGACCAGCTCGGGCAGGTCGGCCAGGCCAAGGTGGCGGGTGGTTCCGGCGGCCGCCGGATCCTCGCGCAGGGCTCCCACCATCTCGTCCATCGAATCGAGCGCCCGCAGCCCCGCCTCCTCCAGGCGCCGCAGCAGGGCGGCCGTCTCCTCCGGTTCCTGGTCCGGGAGTTGGCCGGCCTGGGCCTCCAGCACGATGCCGGTGATCTCGTGGGCGACGAAGTCGTGCAGCCCACGGGCCACTTCGAGCCGCTGCTCGCGCCGCGCCCGGTCGACGGCGCGCTCCCGGCGGGCCTCCGACACCCGCAGGTAGAGGCCGGCCCCGGCGACCCCCAGCACCGGCAGCAGGGAGAACAGCACCCCGACCACCGGCCCGGCCGCGCCGCCCTGCGGCACCCGGAGGGCGAACCGCAACGGCAGCAGCACGGCCGCGAGGGCGACCGCCCCGCCGACCGGCCCGGCCCGGCGGTCGGGCAGCCGGCGGACGGCCCGGAACAACACCCCCAGCAGCGCCGGCCATTCGAGCGGCAGCCAGAAGGCGGGCAGCCGGTAGGGCCCCGGGTAGCCCAGGTCCAGCAGCAGCGAGGCCCCGGCCGCCGCGCCGGCCGCGACGGCGAGCGTCACCCCGCCGAGCGGCCACGGCAGCAGCGCCACCGCAGCGGCGAGCGCGGCCGTCAGAGCAGGCAGCAGGGCCGCGCCGCGCTGCCCCGGGTGGGCGAGAACGACGGGTGCGAGCAGCAGGAGGACGGCGACGACAGCGGGCCATCGACGGCGTCGGGCGGGGCGGAACTGACGGTCGGTGCGCACACCGCCGAGCCTAGGGGCAGCTCTCCGGGGGGAGACCCGGTCCTCCCCGCGAAGGAGTCGACTCCCCTCCGCAGCGGGAGGTCTGCGCGGCCCGCCCGGGCCAGACTCGAAGCCGTCGGAACAACCGCCCGCATCGGAGGCCGCACCACCATGAACCGTCGTCTCGCCGTCGCCGCGACCGCGCTCTGCCTCCTGGCGGCCACGGTCGCCACCGCCGCGCCGGCCTCCGCCGCCACCGCCGCCCCGACCCCGGCGGCGGCGCCGGTCGCCGCCGACCACGCCTCGGTGCGCCTGCACGGAAGCGGCAGCACCGTCCTCGACTCCAGGTTCACCACCTTCGAGGGCGACCCGGTCCAGCTCACCGTCGACGCCCGGGCCGACGCCCTCAAGCCGCTGGAGACCACCCGCGGCCACTTCCACGTCCGCCACGTGCACACCGACGGCCGGCTGGTCGCCGACTTCGAGGGGGACATCACCTGTCTGGCCGTCGGCGGCCGGGAGGCCATCGCCACCGGCGTGGTGACCGGGGGCGAGGCGCCGTGGTTCCCGGGCAGGCCGCTGATCGGCCAGAAGGTGGCGCTCTCGGTGGAGGACGACGGCCGGCACGGGGACCGGATCGGCTGGGTCTGGGGCTTCTTCGGCCAGCCGGTCTCGGACTGCCAGGGCACGGTACCGTTCATCCGCACGACCGGTGGCGACTTCACCGTGCGCGGCTGACCACCGCCCGACCAGGGCCTTTCGGCGTCCGACCGGGCCGGGGTGTCACCACCCGCCCGATCCCCGGACCCCCTGGAGGCCCCGATGCTCCCCGACCGCCCGACCCCACCCGGGCCGACCGAAGCCGGCGCGGGGTTCAACGACCCCACAGGGGAGGGCCGTTGAACCCCGCGCCCGAAGAACGGCATCCCGGGCAGCCACGACCCGGGCAACCGGGGCCCGACTACGCCCGACTCGCCGCCCTCGGACCGTACTTCGCCCTCGATACCGCCCCCACCGGCCCCCCGCCGCCCGGCTTCCGTCCGCTGCCCGAGCTGTACGGCACCGGCCCGGACTCGCCGCTCGCACCCCGGATCCGGGTGGTGGCGCAGCGCCTGGGCACGGCCGAACTCCGGGTCGCCGCCTCGATCCTGCACCTCGGCCTGGCGGCGCGCTTCTGGTCGGTGGGCATCGGCTCGGCCGTCCTGCTCGGGACGGTCCCGACTCTGGAACGCGCCTGGGTGCGGATCCCGGACCAGGGCCCGATCGACCTCTGGTCGCCGCCGGAGGAGGTCCGCCCCGAGCCCGGGGAGCTCGTCGATCAGCTCCACCACGCTGTCCTGATCGGGCAGTTGGAGCCACTGGCCGCAGCAGTGCGCGCCGCCGTGCCGCTCTCGGCACGCCTGCTGCGCGGCAACGCGGCCTCCGCGCTGGCCGGGACGCTACGGGTACTGAGCGCCCAGGCGTCGCTCCCGGCAAGGGAGTTGGTCGCGCAGCTGCTGGACCGTCCGCCGCTGGCGGGCTCCGGCACGCTGCGCACCGGCCCGCGCGGGGCCGCGTTCCGACGGACGAGCTGCTGCCTCTACTACCGGATCGGCCCGGGCGCCGGGCTCTGCGGGGACTGCTGCTTCACCCGGCCGCCGGCCCGGCCGAAGCGCCTCGGGTAGCCCCGCGCGCACGGGCCCGCGCCCGACGTGTCCAAGGTCGGGCGCGGGCCCCCGGCCGGGCGCGGGCCGCCGGCCCCCACCCGGTTCCGATGCCCTCGCACCGGGTGGAGTCCCCTCGGGCGTACGGTCCTCAGACCGCGACCGCCTCCTCCATCTCCTCCTCGGCGTCGGCCTCGGCCCCGGTCGGCGCCGCCACCGCACGACGCCCGCGGCGCTCGTACACGGCCGCGGCGACCAGGGCCGCCCCGCCCAGCAGCAGCCAGACCACCAGGGTCAGCACGTGCCCGCCGAGGCCGGCGCCGCCGTCGAAGTACAGGATGTCGCGCGCACCCTCCAGGTAGCCGGCGCCGGTCCAGAAGCCGTGCAGGGTCCCGAAGAAGCCGTTCTGCAGTTCGGGCCGGTAGATGCCGCCGGAGGAGGTGAAGTTGAGCATCACGAACAGCACCATCAGGGCGAGCGTGGTCCACTTCTTCAGGAAGCTGTGCAGGCCGGTGCCGATCAGCACGATGCCCGCGGAGTAGAGCCAGCCGAGCGCCCAGACCGCGGCGTAGTCGTGGTCGACGACGTGGAAGAGCGGCCCGGCGGTGACGATCCCGATCACGCTGACCACCAGCGAGACGACCACGCCCACCGCGGCCCGGATCCGCAGGCTCAGCCCGGCGCCGGCGGCGCCGATCGCCGCGACGCTGGCGTAGGAGCCGATGCTCAGCGCGACCAGCAGGAAGAACAGGCCCTGGCCGGTCGGGTCGCCCGCGGCGGGGGTGGTGAGGTCGGTGACGTGCAGCGGGACGCCCTGCCGGTCCGTGACATTGGTGAACACCGCCGTGGCGGCCACCACCGAGGTGTCCGAGTTGCCCTTGGCCACGATCAGCTCCGGGCTCCTGGCGTCCGGGACGAAGGCGCCGACCAGGTCGCGGTCGCGCAGCTGCTGCTCGGCGGCGGAGCGGTCGGCGACGGTCCGGACGTCCAGCGCGGCACCGGCCTTGCCCTGGATGGCCTGGGCCAGGCCCTGCGCCTGGGGCCCGGCGCCGACGACGGCGACCTTGAGGTGGTGGGGCTCCGGCTGGTGGAAGGCGCCCTGGTAGGCGAGGGCCATGCCGAGGCACATCAGCAGCGGGGTGAGCAGGTGGACGACGAGGTGTTTGAGCGAGTGCCCCAGGGTGGGCGCTGCGGCGGGGGTCTGGGGTGTGCTCATGGCGTTCGTACCGTCCTCCGGCGATCTCTTCGATGACGATGGCACATACAACCAATTCAGATGGTAAATGCAACCATCTATGGATGTAGCTTACAACCATCCGACGTCGATCGGAAGCCGGCCGGACGCCGGGCCGCCCGGGGAACGGCCCGGCGCCCCGGCGACCCGGCGCCCCGGCGACCCGGCGACCCGGCTCAGCCCAGCTCGAACACTCCGTACGAGAACCCCTCGGCCCGCAGCTCACCGTCCACGACCCGCACCCCCTGCACCTCCAGCGGCCGCACCGCACCCCCGCCCGGTCCGCCCGACCCGCCCGCCAGCCGGACCACCCCCGGCTCCCGGCGCGGGTTCACCGCCACCAGGTACCGCCCGGAGCGGACGTACACCAGCGGGTACCCGGCATGCCGCACCTCCACCCCGCCGGACGCCGCCAGCCCCGGATGGGCCCGGCGCAGCGCGATCAGCCGCCGGACGGTGTGCAGCAGCGAGGTCGGGTCGGCGCGCTGGGAGAGCACGTCCGGGCGCCGCGGGTCCGGGTCCGGCGGCAGGTACCAGCGCTCGGGGGCGGCCGTCGAGAACCCGGCCGAGGGGCCCGGCGTCCACTGCATCGGGGTCCGCGAGCCCGCCCGGTTGTAGCGCGGGCCGAGCACACTGCCCTCGACATCGGGCAGTCCGGGCAGGTAGCGCATGCCGATCTCGTCGCCGTAGTACACCGCGGGCAGGGTCGGCCAGGTGAGCAGGAAGGCGAAGGCGGGGGCGAGTTGCTCCCCCGAGCGCGGGCCGGTGGCGAGCCGGGAGAAGTCGTGGTTGGCGGTGGGCAGCACGATGTGGCCGCTGCCCTCGGTGAGTTCGGCGGCGGAGCGCCAGGCGTCCAGGAAGGTCTGCGGGGTGCCGCGCCCCTCGGCCTCGAAGTAGCACGGGCCCTGCCGCCAGAACTCCTCCACCGTCCCGCCGCCGTTGTTCCACAGGGATCGCAGCGGCAGGCCGTGGTCGTCCCCGCCGAAGTGCAGGAAGAAGTCCGCGTGGAACCCGGCCGCGACGGCGGCGGCCGGTTCGCCCCACTCGGCGAACAGCGCGGCCTCGGGGTGGGTGCGGTCCAGCCAGTCGCGCAGTTCGGTCCAGAGCTTGGCGGTCTCGACCCGGCCGGGGTCGTCCTTGACCAGTGAGTACGCCATGTCCACCCGGAAGCCGGCCACGCCGAGGCCCAGCCAGTGCGCCATGATCTCGCGCAGCGCCGCCCGGTTGGCGCGCGGGCCCTCGGCGTCCACCGGCTGGCGCCAGGGCTCCGTCGAAGTGCCGCGCGCGTAGCCGAAGTTGAGGGCCGGTTGACAGTCGAAGAAGTTCGGCCGGTACCAGCCCGGGCGGCTCCCGGGCGAGGCGACGAAGCCGTCCACCGGCCGGTCCGACCAGATGTAGCGCTGGTCGGACGGGTCCTCGGCGGAGGCCAGGAACCAGGGGTGGCGGTCGGAGGTGTGCCCGGCGACCAGGTCCAGCAGGATCCGGATGCCCTTGCCGCGCGCGGCCTCGACCAGTGCGACCAGGTCCTCGGTGCGGCCGTAACGCGGGGCGGGGGTGAGGTAGTCGGTGACGTCGTACCCGGCGTCACGGAACGGCGAGGCGAAGCAGGGGTTGAGCCAGACCGTGTCCACGCCCAGCCAGGCGAGGTGGTCCAGGCGCTCGGTGATGCCGGCGAAGTCGCCGATGCCGTCGCCGTCGGAGTCCGCGAAGGTCTGCGGGTAGATCTGGTAGAGGACGGCATCGGCCAACCAGTCGGGGCCGGGGCGGGTCGAGGTCATGGGGTGGGTCCTCCTGCCGGGTCCGGGGGCCGCGCGGGCCCGAGAGCCGAGGGGCCGGGGGCGAGCCGGGTGCCACCGATTCTCGTCCAATCCCGGCCGTCCCGACAGCCCGCCCCGCACCTTCACCGAACCCTCGCCGGACCCGCTCCGCAGAAGCCGCTACGCCCCCGCCGCGCAGGCCCGGGTGAACGCCCGGGCCCGCCGGGTGATCTCCGCCCAGTCCCCCGCCTCCACCGCCGCCGGCGGCACGACGTCCGTCCCCGCGCACACCGCGAGCGCCCCCTGCGCCAGGAACTCGGCCGCGTTGCCCGCGTTCACCCCGCCGGAGGCCACCAGCGGCACGTCCGGGTACGGGCCGCGCAGGTCCTTGAAGTAGCCGGGACCGAACGACCGGGCCGGGAAGATCTTCACGGCGGCGGCACCCAGGTCGACCGCCCGGGCCACCTCGGTCGGGGTCAGCGCCCCCAGCACCACCGGCACCCCGCGGGCCCGCCCGGCCTCCGCGACCTCGGGCCGGCAGCCGGGGGTGACCAGGAAGGACGCCCCCGCGTCGATCCCGCGCCCGGCCTGCTCGGCGGTCAGCACCGTCCCCACCCCGACCCGCCACCCGGCCGCCGAGGCCAGTTCCAGATGGTCCGTCACATCCGGTGTGGTGTAGGTGAATTCGGTGAAGTTGATGCCGCCCTCCGCGAGGGCGGCGCACAGCGCGGCGGCGTCCGGGATCCGGGGCGCGCGGACCACCGCGATCACCGGGTCGTTCCACAGCTCGGAGAGTCCGTTCACGGCGTTCATCAGGTCTGCGCCCCTCGGGCCTGCGTTCATCGGGCCGGCGTTCATCGGGCCTGCGCTCGTCGGGCCGGCGCTCGTCGGGCCGGCGTCCCTCGGGCCTGCGCTCGTCGGACCGGCGTTCATCGGGCCTGCGCCCCTCGATCGGTGCGGCGCAGGGCGCGCCCGGGGCGGGCGCCGGTGGTGCGACCCTGCCGGACGACGGCGGTGCCGTTGACGTACACGTACTCGATCCCCTCGGCGGGCAGCCGGGGCTGCTCGAAGGTGGCGGCGTCCCGGACCCGCTCGGGGTCGAGGAGCACCAGATCGGCGTGGTACCCGGGGGCGATCCGGCCGCGCCGGTCCAGCCCGAGCCGGGCGGCGGGCCGGCCGGTCATCCGGGCGACCGCCTGCTCCAGGGTGAGCACTCCCAACTCCCGTCCGTAGTGGCCGAGGTACCGCGGGAAGGTGCCCCAGGCGCGCGGGTGCGGCCGGGCCCCGACGAGCAGCCCGTCACTGCCCGCGGTGTGGGCGCGGTGGCGCATCACCGCCCGGACGTTCTCCTCGTGCCCGACGTGCTGGAGGATGGTGGTGGCCAACTCGTCCCGGCGCAAAAGGTCGAGGAAGACCTCCGTCCCGCCGGTCCCCCGCTCGGCGGCGAGTTCGGCGACCGTCCGGCCGACCACCCCCGCCAGCCGCGCCGACCGGACGCCGGAGACCTGGACGGTCGACCAGTCGGCGACCACGCCGTGGCAGCCGTCGCTGCCCTGCTCCTCCATCGCGTGCCGGATCCGCTCGCGGTCGCCCGGGTCGGCGAGCCGTGCCAGGGTCGCGTCCGGTCCGCCCTCGGTGGCCCAACTCGGCAGCAGGGCGGCCAGGGTGGTCGAGCCGGGCAGGTAGGGGTAACTGTCCAGGGTGAGGTCGACGCCGTCCGCGAGCGCCCGGTCGACCAGCTCCAGGAACTCCCCGGCCCGGCCCCGGTTGACGTCGAAGTTCATCGTGGCGTGGGTCAGGTGCAGCGCGCAGCCGGACCGCCGGGCGATCTCCACCATCTCCGCGTAGCCCTCCAATGCGCCGCGCCCGTACGAGCGTTGGTGCGGCGCGTGGAAGCCTCCGTAGGCCGCGACCACGGTGCACAGCTCGACCAGCTCGGCGGTGTCCGCGTACATCCCGGGGGTGTAGCTGAGGCCGCTCGACATGCCGACCGCCCCGTGCAGCAGGCTCTGCGCCAACACCTGCCGCATCCGGTCGAGTTCGGCCGGGGTGGGCGGGCGGTCGTCCCAGCCCATGGCGAGCATCCGCAGCGAGCCGTGCGGGACCAGGTAGCAGGCGTTGACGGCGATCCGGGTGCGGTCGATCCGGTCCAGGTAGCCGGCGACGTCGCGCCAGTCCCAGTCGAAGTCCGCCGGATCGCCGTTCCAGCCCGCCAGTTGGCGGCGCAGTTCGGGCAGGGTGGTGTCGTCCGCCGGGGCGTAGGACAGGCCGTCCTGGCCGAGGACCTCGCAGGTGACGCCCTGGGTGACCTTGGCCGGGTGCTCGGGTTCGAGCAGCAGGGCGAGGTCGGAGTGGGCGTGCATGTCGATGAAGCCGGGGGCGAGCACCAGCCCGTCGGCGTCCACCTCGGACGGCCCGCCGAGGCCCGCGCCGATCTCGGCGATCAGGCCGTCGGCGATCCGCACGTCCGCCCGGTACCGGTCGGCGCCCGTCCCGTCGACGACCGTCGCCCCCTTGAAGACGGTCGCCCCCTCGAAGACGGTCGCTCTCTCCCCCACCGGCATCAGAAGAAGGTCCTGACCAGCCCGGTGACCTTCGGTTCGGCGGCGTCCGCGGAGTCCAGCACCGGAAGCGCCGTCCACTTGTCGAAGGCCGTGCACGGGTGCGAGACGCCGAGCCGCAGCACCGCGCCGATCGGTGCGAGGTCGCCCGCGTCGCGGAGGAAGGCGTGCTGGTCGTTGAGCGCGGTGATCCGGGCCGCGGTGCCGGTCAACCCGGCTCCGCCGCGCACCAGTTGCGGCTCGGGCAGGCCCTCGTCGAAGGGCAGGTCGCGCTTGCCCGCGTCCAGCAGCGCCAGCTGCGGCTCCGGCCGCGAGGCGACCCGGGCCCAGCCGTGCAGCGCGCCGCGGAACGGAGCCTCCCCGCCGCCTCGGGCGAGCGGCGAGATGCCCCGGTAGAACCCGTCGTCGTGGGCGATGTACGCGCCCGAGCGGAGCACCACCAAAGCCTCCGGCAGGGCGGCCAACTCCTCGACCACCAGGTCGAAGTAGGCGCTGCCGCCGGCCGAGACCACCGGCGGCGCACCGTCCGGGTAGGCCCCGGCGAGCCGGCCGTGCAGCTCGCCGAGCGCCGTCAGGTAGCCGCGGACGGTGGCCAGCCCCTCGGTGGTGGCGTCGTGCGCGAGGGCGCCCTCGTACCCGCCGACGCCGGCGAGCCGCAGGGTGGGCGCGCGCAGCACGGCGGCGGCGACCTCGACGGCGGCGTCCACGCCGCGGACGCCGGTGCGCCCGCCCGGGCCGCCGAGTTCGACCAGCACCTCGACCGGCCGCTCGGCCCCGGCGGCGCGCAGCGCCTCGTCCATCAGCCGTACGCCCTCGGTGGAGTCGGTCCAGCAGAGGAAGGCGAAGCCCGGGTGGGCGGTCAGCTCGGCGGCGAGCCAGGCCAGCCCGGCCGGGTCGAGCAGGGTGTTGGCCAGCAGGATCCGCTGGACGCCGAAGGCACGGGCGACCCGTACCTGGGGCAGGTTGGCGAGGGTGATCCCGTGGCTGCCGGCGGCGAGTTGGGCCTGCCACAGCTCGGGCGCCATGGTGGTCTTGCCGTGCGGCGCGAGCGCGACGCCCGCCTTGGCGCACCAGTCGGCCATGGTGCGGACGTTGTGGTCGAGCGCGGCGCCGTCGAGGGTGAGCAGCGGGGTGCTGAGGGAGGAGAGGGTCGGTCCGGTGGCGAGCCAGTCGCGGGTGGTGCGCCCCCAACTCTCCGGCGGGGCGGCCTTGAAGCGCCAGTCGAGGACCTCGTCGGCCAGCGCGGCCACCGCTCCCTCGGCGATGCCGGGTCCGTCGGCACTGCTCGCGAACGTCTGCTCCACCATGCCCTCCATTCATCAGGTTGCAACATGCGCAACGAGGGTTGCACATGTTGGCACCACGGTTCTAGCATCGGCGCCGGATCACGGTCAACGGAACCGGCCGCCGGTCGCCCCCGACCGACCGCCGGTCACCCCCGGTCGGCCCGCGCTCCGCCGACCGGCCGCAGACGAGGAGCCCAGCAGATGCCGCCACAGGACACCCCGGGGCCGAACCGCCCCGGTCCGCCACCGACGGCCGTGTGCGTGGGCGAGTCGATGGCCGTACTGCTGCCCGACCACCCCGGCCCGCTGGAGGCCGTGGACACCTTCCGGCTGTCCGTCGGCGGCGCCGAGTCCAATGTGGCCGGGGCGCTGGCCGCGCTCGGCGTGCCGACCGCCTGGATCAGCCGGGTCGGCGACGACGGCTTCGGCCGCCGCCTGCTCACCGAGGTCGCCGCCCGCGGCGTGGACGTCTCCGGCGTCACCGTCGACCCGCACCGCCCGACCGGCCTGTACCTCAAGGAGGTCGGCGGCACCACCGGCCACCGGCACGACCTCGGCCCCGGCCGCAGCCGGCTGCACTACCACCGGCGCGGCTCCGCGGCCGCCGCGCTCTCCCCGGCCCTGCTCGCCGACCCGACCACCGACCGCCTGCTGACCGGCGCCCGGCTGGTGCACCTGTCCGGCATCACCGCGGCGCTCTCCGACGACTGCCTGGCCCTGCTGCGCGCACTGCTCGCCGACCGCCGCCCCGGGCGGCTGGTCAGCTTCGACCTCAACTGGCGCCCCGCGCTCTGGCGGGACCGCGACCCGGCCGTGCTGCCGCCGCTGCTGGACGCCGCCGACCTGCTGCTGCTCGGTGCCGACGAGGCCCAGGCCGCCTTCGGCACCGGCGAGCCCGCCGCGCTGCGCCGCCGCTTCCCCTCGCCCGCCACCGTGGTGGTCAAGGACGCCGCCCGGGTGGTCACCGCGCTGGAGCGGGACGGCTCGGCCGTCGCCGAACCGGCCCTGACCGTCGAGGTGGTGGAGGCCACCGGCGCCGGCGACGCCTTCGCGGCCGGCTACCTGGCCGGCACCCTGCACGCCCTGGACCAGCGCCGCCGGCTCCGGCTCGGCCACCTGAGCGCGGCCTGCGCGCTGACCGCCCACGGCGACCAGGCCGAGCTGCCGCCCGCCCCGGTACTGACCGCCCTGCTCGACGCCTCCCCCGCCGACTGGGCCGCCACCCGGGTCACCGCCCGGGGCATCGCCTCCCCGGCCCTGCCCGCCGCCCGGCCCTGGACCCGGACCGGAGCCCAGGCACCGGCGGAGACCGGGACCCGACCCGATCGGGCCCGGGCACGATGAGCGCCGACCCCCGCCACCCGACCGGAGCCCGATGAGCCAGACCGTCACCCGCGCCCTGCGCATCCTCGCCCAGCTCGGCGAGGGCGAGCGCTCCCTGGACCAGCTGGCCGAGGTCCTCGGCGTGCACAAGACCACCGTGCTCCGGCTGCTCCAGAGCTTGGAGGAGGAACGCTTCGTCTATCGCGACGCGGCCTATCGCTACCACCTGGGCGCCGGCCTGTTCGCCCTCTCCGGCCTCGCCCTGGAGCAGCGCGGGGTGCGCCGGATCGCCGCCCCGCACCTCGCCGAGCTGAACGCCGCCACCGGACAGACCGTCCACCTGGCGGCCTACGAGGGCGGCGAGGTGGTCTACATCGACAAGTTCGACTCCCGCCACCCGGTCAGGATGTACTCCCGGATCGGCCTGCGCGCGGCCCTGCACAGCGCGGCCGTCTCCAAGGTGCTGCTGGCCGACCTCCCGCTGCCCGAGCGCCGCCGGGTGGCGGCCGGGATCGACTTCACCCCGCACACCGAACGCACCCTCACCACGCCCGAGGCGCTGCTCGCCGAGTTGGAGAAGGTCGCAGCCCAGGGCTGGGCGCAGGACCACGCCGAGCACGAGGCCTTCATCAACTGCGTCGCCGCCCCGATCCGGGACGCCAGCGGCCGGGTGGTCGCCGCCGCCTCCATCTCCGTCCCGGACGTCGTCCTCCCGTACGAGCAGGTACTGGAACTCCTCCCCCAGCTGCTCGCCACCGCCCGCGCCGTCTCGGCCGACTGCGGCCGCCCCGAGCACAACTGACGGTCCGTCACCGAATACAAGGAGCCCGAACCCGATGTCCTCCGACAAGACCGAGATCCGCACCGACGGCGCCCCCGCACCCGCCTGGATGTTCTCCCAGGGCGTCCGCAAGGGACCGATCCTCCAGGTCTCCGGCCAGGGCCCGCAGGACCCGGCGACCGGCGAGTACGTCCACCACGGCGACGTGAAGGCCCAGACCCGCCGCACCCTGGAGAACGTCAAGGCCATCGTCGAGGCCGGCGGCGCCACCGTCGAGGACGTGGTGATGTTCCGCGTCTACCTCACCAAGCGGGCCGACTTCCCGCTGATGAACGAGGTCTACGCCGAGTTCATCGAGGAGAACATCAAGCCCGGCGGGGTGAAGCCCTGCCGCACCACCATCTTCGTCGAACTGCCCCAGGAGCCGATGCTGGTGGAGATCGACGCCCAGGCCGTCATCGCCTGACCCCCGGCCACCGCACCCGGAGAGCCCGGACGCCACCCCGCGTCCGGGCTCTCGGCGCACTCCGGCACGACCCGCCGCCCACTTGCCACGCCTCCCCGCAAACATTAGGTTAGGCTCACCTAACTCGAAGGAGGTCCGTCCATGCGCGACGCCGAGGTGCCCGAGCCCACCACCGCCGACCGGGTCCACAGCCTGCTCAGCGCGACCTCCTCGCTCACCGTCCGCGCCCTCGGCGAGCACCACGAGCTGGACACCCCGGTCTCCCTCCACGGCTCCCGGCTGCGCCTGCGCGTCCCGCTGGACGCCCCGCTCGTCGCGGCGGCCGCCGGCGCCGCCGACGGACTGGCCGTCGTGCTCGACGTCACCGACGTCTCCCCCGTCGCGGTCCGCGACCGCGTCCGCGCCCGGCTCACCCTGGCCGGTCGGCTGCACCTGGCCCACCTCGCCGACGACGGCCTCAGCGTCCACCTGTGGGTCGACGTCGCCCACGCCGTCCTCGCCACCCCGTACAGCACCGGCGCGCTCACCGCCGCCGACCTCGCGCTCGCCACCCCCGACCCGCTGGCCCGCCACGAGGCAGCCCTGCTCACCCACCTGGCCGACGACCACGCCGACGCCCTCGACCTGCTCACCCGACTGCTCGACCCGGCCCTGCTCGCCCACCACCCGGACGTCCGCCCGCTCGCCCTGGACCGCCACGGCCTGGTGCTGCGCCTGGACCACTCCCACGGCCACCGCGACGTCCGCCTGGTCTTCCCCGAACCCGCCTGCGACACCGAGGACTTCGGCCACCGGATGCACGACCTGCTCACCGCCGCCGAACACGGCCTGCCGGCCCGCCGGAACTGACTGACCACCGGCACTGACTGGCCGCCCGCCAGGGTCGGCACAGCGCTGGAGGCCCACAGGCAGCGTCAACAGGCAGGCCCGACACCGGGGTTGACACCTCGGACACCCCGGGCCGGAAACGGAAGCAGCCGGCCCGGCCGCGCGAGAGGTGTCTCGCACGGCCGGGCCGGCCATGGGCGTGTCCCGCGCCCGAGTCCACTGGTGCGGCGATCACCCGGTCGAGCGGTCACCCGACATGACCATCCCAGGCGGTCGATTCGCCCCGCATCAGCGGTGGTTCAGAGGATCCCGCGGAAGGACCCGGTGGGTCAGAGCGCGACGCCGTGCGCCCGCAGGTAGGCGACCGGGTCGATGTCCGAGCCGTACTCCGGACCGGTACGGATCTCGAAGTGCAGGTGCGGGCCGGTCACGTTGCCGGTCGCACCGGAGAGGCCGAGCTGCTGGCCGACGGTGACACTCTGACCGACGCTCACGCCGATCGAGGACAGGTGCGCGTACTGGGCGTACTTGCCGTCGGCAAGCCGGATCTCGACCTCGTTGCCGTAGGCACCGTCGTAACCGGCCTTCACCACCACGCCGTTGGCGACGGCGCGCAGCGGGGTGCCGGTCGAGGCGACGAAGTCCTGGCCGGTGTGGTGGCCGGAGGCCCACATCGAGCCGGCCACGCCGTAGGCCTCGCCCAGCACCGGGTTGGCGACCGGGGCGACGTAGCCGGAGGTGGCGGCGACCGGGGCGGCGGTGACGGCCGGGGCCGGGGCGGCGGTCTGGACCTGGGTCTGCAGCTGGGCGCCCGGCTTGGCGGCCTCGGTCCGGACCTGCACCTGAGCGGCCGGAGCCGCGGGCTTGGCCGGCTTCGCCGGAGCCGGAGCGGCAGCCGGGGCCGCGGGCTTCGCGGCGTCAGCGGCGTGGCCCGCGAGGGCCAGCTGCTGACCGGGGAAGATCAGATTCGGGTCGGCACCGACCACCGAGCGGTTCTGCTCGTACAGCGCGTGCCAGCCGCCCTCGACGTGCTTGCTGTCGGCGATCTGCGACAGCGTGTCACCGCTGACGACGCGGTAGCTCCCCTGGACGGCGGCCGGAGCGGCGGCCTGCGAAGCGGCCGGGGCGGCCGGGGCGGCCGGGGCGCTGGCGGCCGCCGGGGCGGTGTCCGCCTGGGCGCTCATCGCGGTCACGAGCGGCAGGACGAACGAGACGCCGGTGACGGCGGTGGCGATGCCGATGCGGGCGGCACGGGGCAGGGCGATACGACGAGCCTGTGCAGGCATGGAATTTTCCTCTCCGACGCCTGCGAGGTGAGCTGTCGGGTTCGGGCTGGAGTTGCCCGGCCGCATGCGCGGCTTCACCCCAAGCCGGTCCTGGTCGTCCGCGCCCTGAAAAGGCGCGAACTCCGGTCCGGCGACTTACCTGTGGGTCCCCCGCTCCTGCCGTACAGAGTTCGGTGCGAGCCACCGGGCAGCGGCAGGACTCGGCGTTCCACCCGGTGGATCCGCCCGGGCTGGCCGGGCGGTCGCTGAACTAAAACTCATCCGTTCAGGTGAAGCAATGTCGATCTCTTGAACCCGCAACCAACCCCGCCGCCAGGGTCACCCTCCGAATGATCCGCTGCACCGTGCGTGCACAATCCATTCACCCGGAGCCACTGCTCCGCGACTCTGCGCCGACCGCCCCACCCCTGCGCGACCATTCGCTCACGCACCGCCACCGGCCGACACACCACCCGGTGACCCTTGTCACGTACGCCCCGGCGGGCGCAGGATTCGGCCCGTGGCCACCTCTCAAGCCGGCACTCTGCGCCTCGGCACCGCACAGGGTCGCTGGGTACTCCTCGCAACGGTGCTCGGCTCCAGCATGGCGATGCTCGACGGCACGGTGGTGAACGTCGCCCTGCCCCGGATCGGCGCCGACCTCGGCGCCTCCCTCGCCTCCCTGCAATGGACCCTGAACGCCTATCTGCTCACCCTGGCCGGCCTGATCCTGCTCGGCGGCGCCCTCGGCGACCGCTACGGGCGGCGCCGGGTCTTCCTGATCGGCGTGGTCTGGTTCGCCGTCGCCTCCGCGGCCTGCGCCGCCGCCCCGACCATCCACGTGCTGATCGCCGCCCGCGCCGTCCAGGGCATCGGCGGGGCGCTGCTCACCCCGGGCTCGCTCGCCATGCTCCAGGCGGTCTTCCATCCGGACGACCGCTCCGCGGCGGTCGGCCTCTGGTCCGGCCTGGGCGGGGTGTCGGCGGCCGTCGGCCCCTTCCTCGGCGGCTGGCTGGTGGACGGCCCCGGCTGGCGCTGGATCTTCCTGCTGAACCTGCCGCTGGCCGCCGCCGTGATCGCGGTGACCTCCCGTTACGTCCCGGAGAGCCGGGACGAGTCCGCCACCGGCCGCTTCGACGTGCCCGGCGCCCTGCTCGCCGCCCTCGCCCTCGGCTCGATCACCTACGCGCTCACCGCCGCCGGGGAGGGGCTGTCCCCCGCCGTCTGGGTCACCGGCGCGATCGGCCTGCTGCTGGCCGCCGCCTTCGTGGCCGTCGAGCGGCGCGCGGCCGACCCGATGCTGCCGCTCGGACTGTTCTCCTCCCGGCTGTTCACCGCCGTGAACCTGGTCACCCTCTGCGTCTACGCGGCCTTCAGCGGGGTGTTCTTCCTGCTGGTGGTGCAGCTGCAGATCGTCTCGGGCTTCTCCCCGCTGGTCTCCGGCTTCGCGCTGGTGCCGATCACGGTGCTGATGCTGACCCTGTCCGCGCGCGCCGGGCGCCTCGGCAAGCGGATCGGCCCGCGCCTGCCGCTCACCGTCGGCCCGCTGCTGTGCGCCGCCGGGGTGCTGCTGATGCTGCGCACCGGCCCCGGCTCCTCCTACTGGGCGGACGTGCTGCCCGCGGTCGCCGTGATGGGCTCCGGGATGACCCTGCTGGTCGCGCCGCTGACCGCGACCGTGCTGGCCGCCGTCGAGGTGCGGCACGCGGGCATCGCCAGCGGCGTCAACAACGCCGCCGCCCGCGCGGCCGGCCTGCTCGCGGTGGCCGCCCTGCCGGCGCTGGCCGGGCTGAGCGGCGACGCCTACCGGGTGCCGTCCGCGGTGGACTCCGCCTTCCACACCGCGATGCTGATCTGCGCCGGCCTGCTGACCGCCGGCGGGCTGATCGCCTTCACCACCGTCCGGGGCAACGTGCTCGCGCCCGAGGAGGAGCACCCGGTGGCCGAGCCGAACTGCGACTGGCCCTGCGCCACCACGACCCCGCCGCTCGACCCGGGCCGCCCCCGAACGCACGGGGGCCCCGCCACCGGAACGGCGGCAGGGCCCTCGTCGGAGAGCTGACTCCTCGTCAGAGGATGTCGCCGGGGGTGTACTTGGCCGCCGCCGGGTAGGCGGCCGCGACGGCCTCCACCTGGCGGACGACCTCGGCGACCTGCGCCCCGGCCGCACCGGTGAAGGACAGCCGGTCGGCCAGCAGCGCGTCCAGCGCGGCCCGGTCCAGCGGGATCCGCTCGTCGGCGGCGAGGCGGTCCAGCAGCTCGTTCTCCCGGGCACCGGCGCGCATCGCCAGCGCGGAGGCGACGGCGTGCTCCTTGATGACCTCGTGGCCGGTCTCCCGGCCGACGCCCGCGCGCACCGCGCCCATCAGCACCTTGGTGGTGGCCAGGAACGGCAGGTAGCGGTCCAGCTCGGCCTCGACCACGGCCGGGAAGGCGCCGAACTCGTCCAGGACGGTGAGGAAGGTCTCCAGCAGGCCGTCGAAGGCGAAGAAGGCGTCCGGCAGCGCGACCCGGCGCACCACCGAGCAGGATACGTCGCCCTCGTTCCACTGGTCGCCGGCCAGCTCGCCGGTCATCGACGCGTAGCCGCGCAGGATGACGGCCAGGCCGTTGACGCGCTCGCAGGAGCGGGTGTTCATCTTGTGCGGCATCGCGGAGGAGCCGACCTGGCCCTCCTTGAAGCCCTCCGTCACCAGCTCGTGGCCGGCCATCAGGCGGATGGTCTTGGCCAGGCTGGACGGCGCGGCGGCCAGCTGGACGAGGGCGGTGAGCACCTCGAAGTCCAGCGAGCGCGGGTAGACCTGGCCGACGCTGGTCAGCACGTGGTCGAAGCCGAGGTGGCCGGCGACCCGGCGCTCCAGCTCGGCGAGCTTCCCGGTGTCGCCGCCGAGCAGGTCCAGCATGTCCTGGGCGGTGCCGACCGGGCCCTTGATCCCGCGCAGCGGGTAGCGGGCGATCAGCTCCTCCAGGCGGCGGAAGGCCACCAGCAGCTCGTCGGCGATCGACGCGAAGCGCTTGCCCAGGGTGGTGGCCTGCGCGGCCACGTTGTGGGAGCGGCCGGCCATGACCAGCTCGGAGTGCTGGGCGGCCAGGTCGGCCAGGCGGACCAGCACGGCGACCGTACGGTCCCGGACGTGCTCCAGGGACTGGCGGATCTGCAGCTGCTCGACGTTCTCGGTCAGGTCCCGGGAGGTCATTCCCTTGTGGATCTGCTCGTGGCCGGCGAGCTCGCTGAACTCCTCGATCCGGGCCTTCACGTCGTGGCGGGTGATCCGCTCACGGGCGGCGATCGAGCCGAGGTCGACCTGGTCGACCACCCGCTCGTAGTCGGCGACGGCGTTCGCGGGCACCTCGACACCGAGGTCCTGCTGGGCCTTCAGGACGGCGAGCCACAGGTGGCGCTCGAGGACCACCTTGTGCTCGGGGGACCACAGCTGGGCCAGGGTCGCCGAGGCGTACCGGGAGGCCAGGACATTGGGGATCTGGGGCTTCGCGCTCACGCTTCGCAAGCCTAACAGCCGAGGTCACGCCGAACGTCGGCGGATGGGGTAGGCTGGGCCGGTTGAACCACCATCGGATGAATCCTCATAAACTCCTCACCGCAAGGATACCACACCGATGAACGGAACACCAGCACCCACCGGAGTCCCCGACCCCGCCCTCGCCGAGGCCCTGCACAGCGAACAGGCCGGTCTCGACCGGCTCTACGCCCACCTCGACGCCGCCCGGGAGCGCGCCCTCCGCACCCGCGACCACGCCCACGACGGCGCGGAGGCCGGCGGCACCCACCAGGCCCGGCTGGAACGCGAGGTCCGCGCCCGCGAGGCCGCCCGGACGGCCGCCCGGCTCGACGCGGTGGAGCGCGGCCTCTGCTTCGGCCGGCTCGACGAACGCGACGGCACCGTCCGCTACATCGGCCGCACCGGCCTGACCGACGAGGCGTGCGAACCGCTGCTGCTCGACTGGCGCGCCCCCGCAGCCCGCCCGTTCTACACCGCGACCCCCGCCCACCCGGGCACCGTGGTCCGCCGCCGCCACCTGCACACCGAGGGCCGCACCGTCACCGGCCTGGACGACGAGGCGCTCGACCTCGCCCGGATCGACGAGTCCGGCCGCCGCGCCCTGGTCGGCGAGGCCGCCCTGCTCGCCGCCCTCGCTCGCGACCGCACCGACCGGATGGGCACCGCCGTCGCCACCATCCAGGCCGACCAGGACCGGGTGATCCGCTCCCCGCTGCCCGGCGCCCTGGTCGTCCAGGGCGGGCCCGGGACGGGCAAGACCCTCGCCGCCCTGCACCGCGCCGCCTACCTGCTGTTCACCCACCGCGCCGCACTGGAGCGCCGCGGCGTGCTGGTGATCGGCCCCACCGCCGGCTTCCTGCGCTACATCGAGGAGGTGCTGCCCGCCCTCGGCGAGACCGAGGTGGTGCTGCGCACGGTCGGCGAGCTCTTCCCCGGCGTCACCGCGACCGGCACCGACACCCCCGCCGCGGCCGTCGCCAAGGGCGGCCCGTGGATGGCCGAGGTGCTCCGGCGCGCCGTCGCCGCCCACCAGTCGGCCCCCGCCGAGGGCATCGACCTGGGCGACGGGCTGCGGGTCTCCGCCCGCGCCTGCGCCCAGGCCCGGGACGCCGCCCGCGGCCTGCGGGCACCCCACAACCGGGCCCGCACCCACTACCTGCGCACCCTGCTGGACGCCCTGGCCATCTCCCAGGCGCTCTCCCTCGGCCGCCCGTACGACGCGGAGGAGGCGCACTACGCCCCGCGCGAGCTGTGGGACCGCGCGGACGTCCGCGCCGCGCTCGATCCGCTCTGGCCCGCCCTCACCCCCCAACAGCTGCTCGAACGGCTCTGCACCGACCGGGAGCTGCTCGCCGGGCTCGCCCCCGCCCTCACCCCCGAACACGCCCGCGCACTGCTCCGCCCGCCCGGCTCGCCCTGGACGGCCGAGGACGTCCCGCTGCTCGACGAGGCCGCCGAACTCCTCGGCGACCTCCGCCCGACCGACCGCGACGAGGCCCAGGACTCGGACGGACTCGCCTTCGCCCAGGGCGTGTTGACCATCACCGGGCAGACCGACGACGTCCTGCTGGACGCCGCCGCACTGGCCGACCGATTCCGGTCCGAGGGCCCGTACCGCTCGACCGCGGAACGCGCCGGCGCCGACCGCACCTGGGCGTACGGCCACGTCGTGGTGGACGAGGCACAGGAGCTCTCCGCGATGGCCTGGCGCACCGTGCTGCGGCGCGTCCCGACCAACTCGCTCACCATCGTCGGCGACCTCGCCCAGACCGGATCCCCGGCCGGCGCCCGCAGTTGGGCCCAGGTGCTCGACCCGCTGGTGCCCGGCCGCTGGCGCGAGGAGCGGCTCACCGTCAACTACCGCACGCCCGCACCGATCATGGCCCTCGCCGCCGCCGTGCTGCGCACCGCCGCCCCCGGACAGCAGCCGCCGGAGTCCGTCCGCCCGGGCAGCGAACCGCCCCGCGCCGTTCCCGTACCGGACGGCGACTTCGCCACCGCGCTCGCCCGCCTGCCCGCGGCCCTCGGCACCTCGGGCGTGATCGCGGCGGACCGGACGGCCGAGGCCCTGGGCGCGCTGACGGTCGCGGCGGCCAAGGGGCTGGAGTTCGACCACGTCGTGGTGGTCGAACCGGCCGCGCTGGCCCCGCGGGACCTCTACGTCGCGCTCACCCGCGCCACCCGCACGCTCACGCTGCTGCACCACCGGCCGCTGCCGCCGGACCTCGCCGGGGTGCTCCGCGCACAGACCGGGGCGCTCTGAGCACAGCGGCGAACGGCCGGTCCGGGCAGGCGCTACTGGAGCGAGCCGCCAGCGCGGCCGGCCAGCACCGGCAGGACCTGCCCGCAGATCGAGTGCAGGGCGATCCGCTGCTCGTCGGTCATCGCCTCGAAGGCCTGGTGGGTGCGGGCCATCTCGCCGCGGATGCGGTTCAGGATCTCCCGGCCCTCGGCCGTGATCACCACGATCTTCACCCGGCGGTCACCGGCCGCCGCCTCCCGGTTGGCCAGGCCCAGGGACTCCAGCCGGTCCACGATCCCGGTCACGTTCGACGCGTCGCAGCCCAGCCGCCCGGCCAGCGCCCGCATCGGCACCGGCTCCTGCACCGAGCCCAGCGCCTTGGCCTGGGAGGAGGACAGCCCGTGCCGGGCCGCGGCCGCCGCGAAGTCCTGGAAGTACGCGGCGCCCACGGCGGCCAACGCCTCCATCAGCTCGGCGTTGGTCGGTACGGTCGTCGTCGAGGTCGAACCCATGGGGTCAGCGTACGGCCGAGTGCTTCAGTAACTCAAGCTTTGACCACGGCAACCGTCGGCGAGCCGCCCCACAGTACCGCCGAACGGCACCGCCGAACGGCCGGACGGCACCGCCGGACCCGGCAGGATCAGAGCACCAGCTGGTCGAACAGCCGCCGCAGCTCGACCTCCGGGTCCGCGGTCAGCCCGGTGTGCACCGGTCCCGGCTGGACGACCGCGCTGCGCGGCGCCGTCAGCCACCGGAACCGCTGCCCGGGGCTGTCCGAGGCCGCCGGACCGGCCTGCGGCCCGCCCAGGCAGACCGCCTCGATCCCCTGCAGCGCCCGCCGCACCCCCTGCACGTCCGCCACCGGGTCCAGCGCCAGCAGCCGCGCCTGGTCCAGGTGGGTCCGCGCCGCCAGATGGGCGCTCTGCCGGCAGTACAGCAGCACCCCGACGTTCACGCACTCACCCCGCTCGACCCGCGGCACCGCCCGGATCACGGCGTACTCGTAGTCGTGGAGCTCCACGACGGCCGGCAGTGCGGCCGACAGCGGCTCGGTCATGCCGACACCTCCGGCAGCCAGTCCCGCGGACCGGCCAGTCGATCGGTCAGCTGGGCGCGGTACGCGGCGCGCACGTCCTCGGGCGAGTCGAACCCGAACTCGTCCACCAGCCACACCTCGGGAATCTGCGCCACCGCCGCCTCGACCGCCGCCTCCGCGAGCGGCGCGAGCGCCTTGTCCGCCGCCGCCACGTCCGGCCGGGCGCGCAGCAGCGCGTGATCGGACGCGTCGTAGGGGCGACGCACCCAGGCGGCGGCGCCGGCCCAGTTGTGGTGGAAGATCAGGCTCGCGCCGTGGTCGATCAGCCGCAGCCCGCCGGTCGCCACCAGCAGGTTGGGATTGCGCCAGGACCGGTCGACGTTGCCGATCAGCGCGTCGAACCAGAGCACCTGCCCGGCCAGTTCGGAGTCCACCTCGAAGCAGAGCGGGTCGAAGTTCAGCGCGCCGCTGACGAAGGCCATCCCGAGGTTGGTCCCGCCGCTGGCCCGCATCTGGTCCTGGACCTGGTGGTCCGGCTCGCTGCGCGCGAGCACCGGGTCCAGGTCGATCGTCACCAGCTCCGGCACCGGCAGCCCGAGCCGCCGCCCCAGCTCCCCGGCCAGCACCTCCGCGACCAACGCCTTCCGGCCCTGCGCCGCGCCGACCCACTTCAGCGCGTACAGCCGCCGGTCGTCGGCCTCGACCAGGCCCGGCATCGAGCCGCCTTCTCGCAGTGGCGTCACATACCGGACCGCCGTCACCTCGGGGAGCACGCCCGACAGCCTATCGGTGCCCCACCCGCCCGGCCCCCGCACCCCGACCTGTTCCCCTTCCTCTCTCCCCTCCTCCCCCCTCCGCCCCACCCCGGTGGCAGCCCCCGCTGCTCCGTGCGAGTGTGGCGGACAGTAATGGGGGCCTTCCGGTACGACCTGCACGGCAAAGGGATGAGCGATGGAACGACCTCGGATCCTGATCGTGGGTGGCGGCTTCGCAGGCCTGGAGTGCGCCCGCCGCCTCGAACGCAAGCTCTCGCCGTCGGAGGCCGAGATCACGCTGGTCACACCGTTCAGCTACCAGCTCTACCTCCCCCTGCTCCCCCACGTCGCGGCCGGCGTCCTCACCCCCCAGTCGGTGGCGGTCTCCCTGCGCCGGAGCCTGCGCCGTACCCACATCGTCCCCGGCGGCGCCATCGGCGTCGACCCGGCCTCCCGGGTGTGCGTGGTCCGCAAGATCACCGACGAGGTGGTCGCGCAGAAGTACGACGTCCTGGTGCTCGCCCCCGGCAGCGTCACCCGCACCTTCGACATCCCCGGCCTGACCGACTACGCCCGCGGCATGAAGACGCTGGCCGAGGCGGCCTACGTCCGCGACCACGTGATCGCCCAACTCGACCTCGCCTCGGCCACCCTGGACCAGCGGGAGCGCGAGTCCCGGCTGCAGTTCGTGGTGGTCGGCGGCGGCTACGCGGGCACCGAGACGGCCGCCTGCCTGCAGCGCCTCACCACCGCCGCGGCCCACCGCTACCCGCGGCTGGACGCCCGCCAGATCAAGTGGCACCTGATCGACATCGCCCCCAAGCTGATGCCCGAGCTCGGCGACGCCCTCGGCACGGCGGCCCTGGAGGTGCTGCGAGACCGCGGCATCGAGGTGTCCCTGGGCGTCTCGGTGGCCGAAGTGGGCGCCGAGACGGTCAAGTTCACCGACGGCCGGGTGATCCCCTGCCGGACGCTGATCTGGACCGCCGGGGTGGCCGCCAGCCCGCTGATCGGCACCCTGGACGCGGAGACGGTCCGCGGCCGGCTGGCGGTGACGGCGGAGATGCGGGTGCCGCAGTTCGAGGGCGTGTTCGCACTCGGCGACGCGGCCGCCGTCCCCGACCTCGCCAAGGGCGACGGCGCGGTCTGCCCGCCGACCGCCCAGCACTCGGCCCGGCAGGGCCGCGCGGTGGCCGACAACGTGATCGCCTCGCTGCGCAGCCAGCCGCTGGAGCCGTACTACCACAAGGACCTCGGCCTGGTGGTCGACCTCGGCGGCAAGGACGCGGTGTCCAAGCCGATGGGCGTCGAACTGCGCGGCATTCCCGCCCAGTTGGTGGCCCGCGGCTACCACCTGATGGCGATGCGCACCAATGCCGCCAAGTTCCGGGTCGGGGCGAACTGGCTGCTCAACGCGACCGCCGGGGACGACTTCGTCCGCACCGGCTTCCTCGCCCGCCAGCCCGCCCGGCTTCAGGACTTCGAGTACACCGACGCGTATCTGACGAAGGATCAGGTGCAGGCCCACGCCCAGTCCCTGCTCGCCAAGGGCTGAGCGGGGTCCGGGCCCGCGGCTCCCCCGCTACCGCGCCGCCCGGTGGTCCGGCCGGGGCGCCGAGCCCTTCGCCAGGTGGGCCCGGACCATGGGCAGGGCGACGCCCTCCAGCGCACCGGGCCCGCTGATCACCGGGTGGACGTTGACCTCGAAGACGCATCCGCCGTCCTCGACGGCGAGGTCCACGCCGCCGAAGGACAATCCCAGCGCACGGGTCGCGGAAACAGCCAACTCGGCGAGCCGCTGCGGCAGTTCCTCGGGCGGCAGCACGGTGGAGCGGGCGCCGCGCGCCTCGTTGCACGGCTCGTCGAGCGCCTCCTGGACATGCTCGCAGACCCGCAGCACACGCTCGCCCAGCACGACGACGCGCAGCTGGTGGCGGCGACCCCGGGCATCGAAGTTGCGGGCGTCGCGGGACAGTTGCCACTTCTGGCCGGTGGTGGCGTAGTGGTCGCGGGCGGCCAGGAGCTGGGCGGTGGTGGTGGCGTGGAACACGCCGTTGCCGCCCAGTCCGGTGGCGGGCCGGGTCCACACGTCGCCGCCCAGGCGGCGGAACGCGTCGAGCGCCGCCGCCCGGTCCGGCGCGTGCAGGGTGATGGTCGGGGCGTGCGGAATGCCGTGCCGGGCGAAGCGTTCGACGGTGCGGCTCTTGTCCGTGGCGTTGCGCCAGGCGGTGCTGTCGGCGGCGCCCAGGCGGGCGGTGTCGCTGCGGGCGAGGACGCGTTGGAAGTCCTCGAAGCGGTGGCGGTCGCCCGGCGGGATCTCGTAGACGATCACCGCGTCGGGGGTGAGAGTGGGGCCGTCCTCGGCGAGACGCAGGGTGAGGCGGCCGTGGCGGATCTCGGCGCGGCCGGTGCCGCCGGTCATGAAGCGGCGCGCGTCGACAGGTGTCGCGGTGGTACCGGTGAGCCGTTCGACCGCCGCTTCGAGGACGGCGCTGCTGCCCTCGTCGGAGCTGTGGTCGGTGATGACCACGATGGGGCGCTCGCCGTCGGTGTCGGGGCGCTGCGGGGCAGTGGGCATGGCGGTCACTCCTGGGCGCGAGGGTGGCGGGAGATGGCGGCAGCGGCCGACAATGCGTCGCCCGACGGCAGGACAGCCCTTCGATCAGATGCATGCCAACTCGTGTGATCAGGTTGATACTTACCTCGCCCGGCGGCGATTACGCCTCGGTGGCGACGCCGCCCGGCCGCCCCGGGGCCCGGACCGCCCCCGACCTGGCCGTGAACGCCGCGAAGTCGTGCCGCCGCCCCTCGCCGACCGGACAGGGGGCGAGGGGCGGCGGCACGTCCGGCTCACTCCGCCGTCAGGTACATCCCGCTCGCGTCCTGCCCGGCCGTGTTGTTGCACGCGTAGTTGCCGGTCGGCCGGGCCCACAGCCGGCTCAGGCAGGCGCCGAGCGCCTGCTGCCCGTAGTAGTCGGGGTGCATCGACTCCTGCAGCACGCCCTGGGTGGTGTTGAGGCCGCCGTCCAGGAAGCGCGCCCACTCGCCGGTGGTCGCGGACGGGCCGGAGCCCGCGGTCGGCTGCTGCGCGGAGGTGGAGCACACCTCATGGCCCTGGAGCATGTTCGAGAGGTCCAGGAACTGCGCCCCCTTGGCGGCCGCGACTCCCGCCAGCGCCTTGGAGATCTGCGGCACCATCGAGTCGCGCGCCCAGTCGGCGTCCCCGTCCCAGAACGGGCAGCCGCCGGTGTCCGACCGGCTCCAGCCGCTCTCCGGGTAGCGCATCTCGGCGCTGCGCGGGATCGGCGAAGGGTAGGACTGCAGCACCAGCCGGTAGTCGGACTGCGCGTAGCCCGCGCCGGTCATGACGGCCCGGATCTCGTCGATCGCCTTGCCGACCCCGGACATCGCAGCGGGCATCTTAGAGTCGATCTGGGACTGCGCCGAGTCGTGGCAGTAGGAGTACCAGACCAGGTAGTCCTGCACGCAGTCGGAGATGATCCCGGAGAAGCCGAGGTCGTTGCCGCCGATCGACAGCGTGATCAGCTTGACGTTGTTCCGGGCCGCCACGGTGGCGAGTTGGTCGGCCTGCGGGGCCTCCCCCTTCAGGGACTGCCCGCCGTTGGAGGCGCGGAAGATGTTGCCCGTGACGGCGCCCGAGCAGGCCAGGTTGATCTGCTGCTGCGCGACCCCCTGGGCACCGAGCACCTCGGCGACGTCGGAGCGGTCACAGCCGCTCGCCGCCGTCGGGCCGTAGACCAGTGAGGGGTCGTACGAACTGCCGGTCCAGGCCCGGTCGGTGCCGCTCCGGCTCCCGCTGGAGTCGGCCGAGTTGCCCTTCCAGCGGCCGGCCTCGCCGGAGATGTAGCTGTCGCCGAGCGTGACGCTGGCGGTCGGCCCACTGGGCACCGCGGCCGGGACGGCCGGGGCCGCCGAGGCGGGAGCGGCGAAGGCCGGCCCGGCCAGGGCCAGTGGCAGGGCGGCGGCCGCGATGAGCAGCCGTCTGGCGAGTCGAGGGGTGCTGCTGGTGCTGCTCGAACTGTTTTCGGGCACGGCGGAACTCCTGCGGCTCGGTCTCCCCGCGGTTCGGGGACGGGAAGACGCGTACGTGGGGTGGGCCGCCGGCCGGTGGCGCTTGGAAGATGGCATGGCCGCGCCGGTTACCGCTAGGTACGTGCAGCAGGTTTCCCGCTTTGTTACCGACGGGTTCAGACCAGTCTGGTGCCGGCACCGCCCGTTCCCAGCACCGCGGCCAGATCGTCGGCCAGGCCCGTTGCGCCCGCCCGGTCGAGGCGTGCGACGGTGAACCGCAGCCCGGGCGGCGACTGGATCCGGTACCGCGCCCCCGGCGCCGCCACCCAGCCGCGCTGCACCAGGGCCGCCAGCGCCGAGGTCTCGTCCGGCACCGGCACCCAGACGTTCAGCCCGCTCTCCCCGTGCGCCTCGATGCCGCGCGCCGCCAGCTCCGCCAGCAGCGCGCCGCGCCGCGCCCGGTAGGCGGCAGCCACCTCGGCGGCCGGCGCCGCGTCGGCGCGCCACAGCTCGGCGACGGTGCCCTGGAGCAGGTGGCTGACCCAGCCCGCGCCGAGCCGCAGCCGCCCGGCGACCCGACCGACCGTCTCCTCGTCGCCGACCATCACCGAGACCCGCAGGTCCGGCCCGTACGCCTTGGCCGCCGAGCGCACCACCGCCCAGTGCCTCGACCCGGCGCCGACCAGCGGGTGGTACGGCTGGTCGACGATGCCGTGCCCGTGGTCGTCCTCGATCAGCAGCGCCCCGGGGTGCTCGGCCAGGACGGCCCGCAGCGCCGCGGCCCGGGCCACACTGACGGCGGCACCGGTCGGGTTCTGCGCCCGGCTGGTCACCACCACCGCACGGGCGCCGTCGGCCAGCGCGGCGGCCAGCGCGTCCGGCAGCAGCCCCTCGTCGTCCAGCCGGACGGGCACCGGCCGCAGCCCCATCGCGGGCAGCAGGTCGAGCAGGCTGCCCCAACCCGGGTCCTCGACCGCGACCGCGTCACCGGGGCGCAGCCACGCCCCGAGCGCGCGTTCGATGGTGTCCAGCGCGCCGGAGGCGACGGCGATCGGGCCGCCGGGCAGTCCGTCGGCCTCGAAGGAGGTGCGGGCGAGTTCGAGCAGGCCGGGGTGGTTCTGCGGGTGCCCGTACAGCACGGGCTCGGCCCGGGCGGCCGCGGCGGCGGCCGCGAGGGCCGGGGCGAGGTCGGGCAGCAGCTCCGGGTCGGGGTTGCCGGTGGACAGGTCGCGGGCCCGCGCGGGGACCGGGATGCGGATCTGGTCGCGGGTGGTGAGCGCGGGCCGGGGCAGGATCCGGCTGCCCTTGCGGCCGGCCGTCTCGATCACGCCGCGGTCGCGCAGCAGCCGGTAGGCGGCGGCCACGGTGTTGGGGTTGACGCCGAGCTCGGCGGCGAGGTCGCGCAGCGGGGGGAGCGCGGTTCCGGGTGCGAGCCGGCCGCTGCTCACGCCCTGTTCGATGTGGGCCGCGATTTCGCTGGCGCGTCGCCCTTTGAACGGATAGTCTCCTAGCACAAACAAGATTATGCACTAGTACATAGGGGTTGTCATGTCGACCACGCCGGAAGTGAACCCGGAAGAGAACCCGGGCGCCGGTCCGGAAACACGCCCGGAGACCGCCGCGGACTCCGCCGGGCCGACCGCCCCCACCGCCGAGGCCCCTGTCTACGCCCGCACCCCCCGCACCACCCCCACCCGTTACAAGGACCGCGCCACCTGGGAGCGGGAGGCGATCCACGCCATCCTCGACGAGGCCTACCTCTGCCACCTCGGCTTCGTCGTCGACGGCGCCCCGGTCGTCCTGCCCACGGTCTTCGCCCGGGTCGGCAGCCGGCTCTACGTCCACGGCTCCACCGGCAGCCGCCCGCTGCGCGGCGCCGCCGACGAGCAGGGCATGCAGGTCTGCGTCACCGTCACCCACGTCGACGCCCTGGTGCTGACCAAGTCCGCGTTCAACCACTCGGTGAACTTCCGCTCGGTGGTCGCCCACGGCACCGCGTACCAGGTCACCGACCCCGAGGAGCTGGACGTCGCGCTGGCCGCCCTGGTCGACCAGGTCGTCCCCGGCCGCTCCGGCGAGATCCGCCCGGCCAACCCCAAGGAGCTCGCCGCCACCGCCGTGGTCCGGCTGGAGCTGGACGAGGTCTCGGCGAAGACCCGCTCGGACGGCGCCCAGGACGACCCGGCCGACGCCGACCTGCCGCACTGGTCCGGCCTCGTCCCGGTCAGCACCACCTACGGCGCCCCCGAGCCGCACGACCCGTCCGTCCCGCTGCCCGCGCACATGCGCCGCTACCCCCGCTGAGGAGGGCCGTCCGATGCTGATCCGGTCCTGGGACCGCGGTGACGAGGAGGAGTGGCGCGCCTGGCTGGCCGAGGGCCGCGACTTCGGCCTGCTCGCCGCCAACGGCGGCCCCGACGCGGGCCCGGTGCTCGTCCCGACGCACTTCCTGCTGGACGCGGAGCGCGGCGAGATCCTGCTCCACCTCGCCGCGCCCAACCCGCTGCTGGCCGCCGTCCGCACCGACCCGAACGTCACCCTGGCGGTCACCGACGGCTACGCCTTCGCACCCGGCCACTGGCGCGGCGAGCCCGGCACGCCCACCAGCTACTACGCCTCCGTCCACTTCCACTGCACCGCCGAGGTGGTGGAGTCCGCCGAGGGCAAGGCGGAGATCCTCAACCGCCAGCTGGCGCACTTCCAGCCGGAGACCCCGGAGGTCCGGGTGGTCCCCGGCGCCAACGAGTTCGGCCGGCTGCTGCCCGGCCTGCGCGGGCTCCGCCTGACGGTCCGGGAGGTGCGCGCCAAGTTCAAGTACGACGACAAGAAGCCGGCCGAGGCGCAGCACGAGATCGCCGAACGCCTCGCCGCCCGCGCGGACGCCCCCGCGCTCCGCCGCGACCAGGACGCCGCCGCCCGCACCCAGTTGCTGCGGCGCCACGAACGGCGCCGACAGCGGCGCGCGGCCACCGCGCGCGCCGCCGACTGACCCCGTTTCACCCGATCGGTCCCCAACTCGGGCAGGTCGGCCGCCACGCTGATCGAATGTGAGACGAGTCCTGCCCAGCCGTCAGGGCGGGCCCGTCCACTCGGGGAGCGCGCGTGTCCACAGTCCACCACCAACGGGCCTCCGGCGAGGCCCACCTCGGGCACGTTGTCTTCATTTCGGCGGCCGCCGCGATGGGCGGCTTCCTGTTCGGCTACGACAGCGCCGTGATCAACGGCGCGGTGACCGGCATCCAGAAGCACTTCGGGGTCGGCCACGGCACCACCGCCTTCGTGGTGGCCATCGCGCTGCTCGGCTCGGCCGCCGGCGCGGTGGTCGCCGGGCGGCTGGCCGACCACTTCGGCCGGGTGCGCACCATGCTGCTGGCCGCCGTGCTGTTCGCGGCCAGCGGCATCGGCTCGATGTTCCCGCCGAACATCGAGACCCTCGCCACCTGGCGCGTGGTCGGCGGCGTCGCGATCGGCATCGCCTCGGTGATCGCCCCGACCTACATCGCCGAGGTCGCGCCGACCGCCTACCGCGGCCGGCTCGCCTCCTTCCAGCAGATGGCGATCGTGCTCGGCATCACCATCTCCCAGCTCGCCAACTACGCGCTCAACCAGGCCGCCGGCGGCGAGTCCACCGGCCACCTCGGCGGCATCCAGGCCTGGCAGTGGATGCTCGGCGTCGAGACCATCCCGGCCCTGGTGTACGGGCTGATGGCTCTCTCCATCCCGGAGTCGCCGCGCTTCCTGATCGCCGACCACCGCGAGGCACAGGCCCGCAAGGTGCTGGTCGAGGTCGAGGGCGCGGACATCGACCTCGACGCCCGGGTCGCCGAGATCCGCGCGGTGCTGGAATCCGCCCACAAACCCCGGCTGAAGGACCTGCTCGGCGGCCGATTCGGCCTGCTGCCGATCGTCTGGATCGGCATCGGCGCCTCGGTGTTCCAGCAGTTCGTCGGCATCAACGTGATCTTCTACTACTCCTCCTTCCTCTGGCAGTCGGTCGGCATCAACGAGTCCAACTCGCTGCTGATCAGCCTCTCCACCTCGATCATCAACGTGATCGGCACCGTGATCGCGATGGCCCTGGTGGACCGGATCGGCCGCAAGCCGCTGGCCCTGGCCGGCTCGATCGGCATGGCGGCCGCGCTGGGCACCGCGGCCTGGGCGTTCTCCTACCGGCAGGGCACCGGCGACACCGCGACCCTGGACAACACCCACGCCACCGTCGCCCTGATCGCCGCGCACGTGTTCGTGCTCTGCTTCGCCTTCTCCTGGGGCGTGGTGGTCTGGGTGCTGCTCGGCGAGATGTTCCCCAACCGGATCCGGGCGCTGGCCCTGTCGGTCGCGGCCTCGGCCCAGTGGATCGCCAACTGGGCGATCACGGTCAGCTTCCCGGACCTCGCGGACTGGAACCTCTCCGCGACGTACGTCATCTACGCGGCCTTCGCGCTGCTCTCCATCCCGTTCGTGGCCTTCTGCATCAAGGAGACCAAGGGCCGCGCCCTGGAGGAGATGGGCTGACCGGCCCCCTCCCGCACCTGCGCCGCACGCGGCCCGACCCACCGAGAGGAAGCCATGCCAGACGAGGGCGGCTCCCGGCAGAACGTCAGCTTCCCGAGCAACGGTCGCACCGCGCACGGGTACCTGGCCCGCCCTCCGCAGGGGGTCGGCCCGGGCCTGATCGTGGTGCAGGAGTGGTGGGGGCTCACCTCGCACGTCGCGGACATGGCCGACCGCTTCGCCGCCGAGGGCTTCACCGTCCTGGCCCCCGACCTGTTCGGCGGCGCCACCACCCACGACCCCGCCGAGGCGGCCCGGCTCAGGCGCGAACTCCCGGTCGAGCGGGCCGTCGAGGACCTCTCCGGCGCGGTCGGCTTCCTGCTGTCGCTGGACGGCGTGGTCGGCGACGCGGTCGGCGCGGTCGGCTTCTGCATGGGCGGCGGCTTCGCCCTGATGCTGGCGGCCCGGGCCGGCGACGGGGTGGCCGCCGTGGTCCCGTTCTACGGTCTCCCGTCGGATCCGGACTTCGACTACCACGGCCTGACCGCCCACGTCCTCGGCCACTTCGGCGAACTCGACGGCTCGATCCCGATGGCCGCCGTGGACGAGGCGGCGATCCGGATCGGCGAGGCCACCGACGTCCGCCCCGAGATCCACTTCTACCCGGCCGGCCACGCCTTCATGAACGACGAGAACCTGCTCGGCAGCTACGACCCCCTGCAGGCCCGGATCGCCTGGCGCCGCACCCTCACCTTCCTCTGGGGCCACCTCGGCTGACGCCCCGCCCCACCGACCGGAGCAGACGCGAAAACCGGATAGACACCTGTACGAACTCCGGCCATAGTCACCCGGGTGCCCACCCCACTCCCCCGCCGCCTCGCCTGGGCGAGTCGCAACTTCCGCATCCAGACCGCCGCCACCGTGATCAGCGGCCTCGGCAACGCCGGCGCCCCCATCGCGACCGCCTTCGCCGTCCTCGGCAACGGCGGCGGAGCCACCGAGGTGGGGTACGTCACCGCCGCCCGGCTGCTGCCCACCGTCCTGTTCCTGCTGCTCGGCGGCACCCTCGCCGACCGGCTGCCGCGCCACCACGTGATGGTCGCCGCCAACCTCTTCAGCGCCGTCTCCCAGGCCGTGCTGGCCGCCCTGGTGCTGGCCGGGCACGTCCGACTGTGGCAGCTGCTGCTGCTCTCCGCCGCCGGCGGCGCCGGCTACGCCCTCTACTCCCCCGCGGCCGGCGGCATGATCATGCAGGCCGTCCCCCAGGAGCACGCCGCCCGCGCCTTCTCGGTCTTCCGGATGGGCCAGAACGCCTCCCAGATCGGCGGCGCCGCCCTCGGCGGAGCGCTCACCGCCGCCGTCGGCCCGGGCTGGGTGCTCGCCCTGGACGCCCTCTGCTTCCTGATCGCCGCCTCCCTGCGTTTCTTCCTGGAGGCCGAGGCCGCGCCCGCCCCCTCCGGCGGCGGCATGCTGCGTGATCTGCGCGAGGGCTGGCGGGAGTTCGCCTCCCGCCGCTGGCTGTGGGTGATCGTGCTGCAGTTCGCCGTGGTGGTCGCCTGCATCAACACGGTCGAGTCGGTGTACGGACCGACGGTGGCCGACGAACGCCTGGGCGGCGCGGGCGCCTGGGGCGGAGCGATGTCCGCGTACGGCGTCGGCCTGGTCGTCACCGGTCTGCTGATGGCCCGTTGGCGCCCCCGCCGGATCCTGCTGGTCGGCAACTGGGGCGTGTTCCTGTTCGGCGCCCCCGCCCTGGCCCTGGCCGCCGGCGCGCCGCTGCCGCTGCTGATCGCCGCGATGTTCCTCTCCGGCGTCGGCGTCACGGTCTTCGGCGTCAACTGGATGGTCGTGCTCCAGCAGGAGATCCCGGAGGAGATGTTCTCCCGGGTCGCCGCCTACGACGAGCTCGGCTCCTACTCGCTGGCCCCGGTCGGCACCGCGCTGGCCGGCCCGGCGGCGGCCGCGCTCGGCCTGTCCGGCGCGCTCTGGGCCTGCGCCGCGCTGTGCCTGCTGCTGAGCGCTGTCGTCCTGATCGATCCGCAGATCCGCCGGCTGTCCCGGCGCGACCCGCGGCGAAGCACCCCGGACGCAACGGTGCCCGCCGGTGAGCCCGCACCCGCGCCGTGAGCGCCCTGTGCGCCCCGCGTGCGCCCGCCGGAAGGCAACCACCGGTACGGGTGGTTCGTCCGTGCAGGTAGGAGACACCAACCACTCGGGGGGCCACCGGTGCCGAAACCACTGCTGTTCCTGGACGTCGACGGGGTGCTGAACCCTGTCTGCCCGCATCCGGACGCCGGATTCGACTCCCACACCCTGCTCGGCTACACCGTCCTGCTCGCCGCCAAGCACGGCGCCTGGCTGCGCGAACTCTCCGGGACGTACGAGCTGGTCTGGGCCACCACCTGGGAGGAGCACGCCAACACCCACATCGCCCCGGCGATCGGCCTGGACCCGCTGCCCTTCGTCCGTTTCACCGGGTACGTCCCCCAACCCGGCGACCCGCGCGTCCCGTTGATGCAGATGTTCTCCGCCCGCAAGTGGGCCCCGCTGCTGCGCTACGCCGAGGGCCGCCCGTTCGCCTGGGTGGACGACGTCATACCGTCCCGGCTGCTCCGCCGCTCGCTGTGGCGCCGGGACCGCCTGCTGCTGCCGATCGACCCGGGCCAGGGCCTGGAGCGCCGGCACGTCGACCGGCTGCTCGCCCGCCCGCCGCGCAGCCAGTCCCTGCCGGGATCACCGGTCAGGGGGTCGGCAGCCAGCTGACGTGCCCGGCGAGCAGCGCGTACCCGACGAAGGCCACCGTGTCGATCAGCGCGTGTGCCGCCACCAGCGGCATCACCCGCCCCCAGCGCCGGTACAGCAGGCAGAACACCGCCCCCATCACCATGTTGCCGACCAGCCCGCCGACCCCCTGGTACAGGTGGTACGAGCCGCGCAGCACGGAGCTGGCCGCCAGCGCCGCCGGCCAGGACCAGCCCCGCTGCCCCAGCCGGCGCAGCAGGTAGCCGAGGACGACGACCTCCTCCAGGATCGCGTTCTGCCAGGCCGACAGCACCAGCACCGGCACCCGCCACCACACGTCCGGCAGTCCGGAGGGCGCCACCGTCAGGTTGTACCCGGCCGCCTGCGAGAGCAGGTACAGCGCCAGCCCGGAGCCGCCGATCGCGGCCGCGACGGCCGCGCCCCGGCCCAGGTCGCGCAGCTTCTCCCGCAGGTCGAAGCCCAGCACCCGCAGCGAGGCGCCCTCGCGCACCAGCAGGTAGCCGACCAGCACCACCGGCATCAGCCCGCGCCCGATGTAGTACAGCTGCCACACCAGGTCCAGCCAGGGCCGCCCGGGCGCGCGCGAGCCGTTCAGGGTGGCGACCTGCTGGCCGAGCTGGAGCGGTGCGGTGAGCGAGCCCGCGAAGCTGATCAGCGCGCTGATCCCGCTGGCCCCGAGCGAGAGGCCGAGGACGATCAGCAGTTCCGCGCCGAGCAGGCGTCGGGTGGGCCGCGCGGTCTCCGGCGCGGTCGGGCGGGTCGTCACGGGTGCTCCAGCGGACGGACGGTCGCTCCGGTCGTCGGCCGACGACCGGAGCGATCATCCTGACACAGCGGGCGGCCGGGGCACCCGCCTCAGCCGACCGGCCAGGTGTGCACCGGCTCGCCGCCGCGCATGTGCTCGGCGTAGCGCCTGGTCATCGCGGCGAGCGCGGCCGGGCGGTCCATCCCGTACTGCTCGCGCAGCCGGTGGAAGGTGGCGCTCTGCCAGGCGGCGCCGTTGGTGCGGCGCAAGCAGCGCTGCTCGATGATCCCCAGGTAGCGGTCCCGGTCGGCGGGCTCCACGCCCCACTCGTCCAGTCCCTGATGGGCCATCGGCAGCAGCTCGTTGAGCACCAGGTCGACCGCCGACACGGTCTGCAGCCCGCCGCCCCGGCCGGCCCGGCCCGGGCGCGGCCACTGGAACACCGCGTCGATGCCGTACCGGGCGCCCTGCCGGAAGTTCTCGTCCGCCCGCTCGAACGGCAGCCGGGTCCAGACCGGTCGGGGCTGCTCGGCGAGCACCCGCACCAGCCCGTAGTAGAAGGCGGCGTTGGCCAGCGTGTCGGCCACCGTCGGCCCGGCCGGCAGCGCCCGGTTCTCCACCCGCAGGTGCGCGACCCCGCCGGCGACGTCGTAGACCGGGCGGTTCCAGCGGTAGATGGTGCCGTTGTGCAGCCGCATCTCGGCGAGCCGGGGCGCGCCGCCGGAGGCCAGCACCTTGAGCGGGTCCTCGTCGTCGCAGATCGGCAGCAGCGCCGGGAAGTAGCGCAGGTTCTCCTCGAACAGGTCGTAGGCCGAGTCGACCCAGCGCTCGCCGAACCAGGTGATCGGGCGCACGCCCTGGGCCTTGAGCTCCGCCGAACGGGTGTCACAGGCCTGCTGGAAGAGCACCGGACGGGTCTCCCGCCACAGCTCCCGCCCGAACAGGAAGGGCGAGTTGGCGCCGAGCGCGAGCTGCGGCCCGCAGATCGCCTGGGCGGCGTTCCAGACCGAGGAGAACCGCTCCGGGGTCACCTGGAGGTGCAGCTGCAGCGAGGTCGCGGCGGCCTCGGCGACCATGGTGATCGACTCCAGTTGGAGGTGCTCGACGCCCTCGATGTCCAGCGCGATGTCCTCCCCCCGGGCGGCCAGGATCTGGTCGCTGAGCAGGCTGTAGCGCTGGTTGTGGCTCATCGCGTCCAGCCCGGTGTGGTCGTTCTCCAGGGTCGGCAGGATGCCCACCATGACGATCCGGGCGCCCACCTCGGCCGCCTGCCGGTCGGCGTAGCGCAGTCCGGTGTCGATCTCCTCGCGCAGTTCCTCGAAGACGTGCCCGCAGAGCCGGTGCGGCACAATGTTGACCTCGATGTTGAACTGGCCCAGCTCGGTCTGGAAGTCGCTGGAGCCGATCGCGCTCAGCACCTGGGCGTTGCGCATGACCGGCAGGCCCTGTTCATCGGCCAGATTGAGCTCGATCTCCAGCCCCATGACCGCCCTCGGGCGGTCGAAGCGGTCCTCGCGCAGCATGCGCCCGAGCGCGTCCAGGCAGGCCTGGAGCTTGAGCCGGTACTGCTGCCGGTCAGCCAGATCCGCCCGAGTCGCCACGACCTTCTCGCCCACGGTCCCCTCCTCCTGAGACACCCGGCCGGTCGACCGTGCCAGCATCATGCCCGCCTCGAAGATCGATACCCGAATGCGCGTACTGGCTTGCATTGCAAGGCATCTGACGAGAATTCAGGCCATCTGCAGACTTGCTCGGCGCCACCGCCTGTGATAAACAGATCACCCTGCGCATTTGTTCGATGAATTCGCTGAGTTCGCACTGCGCTCCGGCCGGTCCGTCCCCGCTCCGAGGCCCCCGTCGACGGCGACGACCACGCCGGCACCGCGATCCCGCACAACGCGATCCTGCACAACCGGACAAGGCCGGACCCCGTCACCGTGGACGCACCGAGCCGCGCCGGTATGCCGCATTCGCACGCCGATCTCGCTTGGAGAGGCGGACCCCGCCATGACCCTGCAGACCCCCCAGCCCCCGCCGAGCGCGCTGCGCGCCGTCCTGGGCGCGCTCGACTCGGAGACCGCGCTGCGCCAGCCCGCCGCCGCCGCGCTGCGTCACCCGACCGGTCCACTGCTCCCCGCGCACCCGCTCGCCGTGTACGTCCTGGACGGCCCTCGCCCCGAGCTGCCCGCCGCCCGGCGGACCGGCTGGCGCTTCCTGATCAAGGACGGCCCCGAAGTCGCCGCCGCCGCCGAGGTCGTGCAGAGCCCGGAGGGCCACACCTTCTCCCACTTCACCGCCGGCCCGTACCTCTCCTCCACCGTCCGGGCGCTGCGCGAGGCCTGGCAGCTCGCCCAGAGCTCCCGCTCCCGCCGCCAGCCCCGGCTGCTCACCTTCCCGGGCCAGTACGCCACCGCGCTCTGGCTGCACAGCCCCGACGCCGGCCCGACCGCCGACCTGCTGATCCCACTGGCCCCGGCCCCGCTCGGCGTCACCGCGCACCGCGCCTACCCGGCCGCCGAGCTGCTCCCGCTGCTCGCCCGCGCGCCGCTCGCCGGCTCCCTGCTGCTCGGCTCCTCCTGAGGCCGCGCCGCCCCCGCGCGTACACCGCTGCGCACCGGCCGCCGGGCACCATGCCCGGCGGCCCTTCGTGGTGCCCGCCCCGCCCGTCGGCCTCACCCGAACGGCCACCACCCGGGCGGGCCATCCACCATGGCCCCTTCGGGCCATCCCGCGGCTGACCCACTGGTGCAATATTTCCTCCCGTCGCCACCTGAACGGGTGATCTCTGCCCCGGAGTTGTGGCGCATGTCACCAAATGGCTGCGCGCGCGTCCGCAGATGCCGACACTGGGAACCAGCGTGGAAGGACCACCTGTCCTACCCACTTGAGTGCCGGTCAAACTTGGCTGGCACGCGGACAGGATCCGACCACCACGGCGGTCCCGGGACGGCTCGACCTCCGGTGACCGCACCACGGGGAGGATCGCAGAGCGAAGCGAGGGTACACGTATGTGCCAGCACCGTCCTGAGTGCCCGTCGGCCGAGTCCGAGGACCGCGAGGCCGCCGAGCCGGTGGCCTGCCACCCGGAGCAGGGCTGGAGCCTGCTCTGCAACGGCGTCGTCATGTTCGAGGACACCGGAGAGCTGCTGCCCGACGGCCGGGTGATCGCCCCGCACCGCCCGGTCGCCCACGCGGCCTGAGCCCGCCCGGCAGCCCGCCCGACAGCCGGTCAGCGCGAAGGCGCAGAGGGCAGGGCCCCGGCAGAATCATTCTGCCAGGGCCCTGCCTCATTCCTGCGCGGCCGATCAGACCCCGTACTCGTCCAGCGGCGGGCAGGAGCAGACCAGGTTGCGGTCGCCGTACGCGCCGTCGATCCGGCTCACCGGCGGCCAGTACTTGTCCGCCGGGTTCACGCCCGCCGGGAAGACCGCCTCCTGCCGCGAGTAGCCGTGCGCCCAGTCGCCGGCCAGCGTGGCGGCGGTGTGCGGGGCGTTGCGCAGCGGGTTGTCGTCGGCCGCCCACTCGCCCGAGCCGACCTTGTCGATCTCGCCCCGGATCTCGATCATCGCGTCGCAGAACCGGTCGATCTCGTGCAGGTCCTCGGACTCGGTCGGCTCGATCATCAGCGTGCCGGCCACCGGGAACGACATCGTCGGCGCGTGGAAGCCGTAGTCGATCAGGCGCTTGGCGATGTCGTCCACCGTCACGCCCGTCTCCTTGGTCAGCGGGCGCAGGTCGATGATGCACTCGTGCGCGACCAGCCCGCCCGGGCCGGTGTAGAGCACCGGGAAGTGCGGCGCCAGCCGCTTGGCGATGTAGTTGGCGTTCAGCACGGCGACCTGGGTCGCGTGCTTGAGGCCCTCGCCGCCCATCAGCCGGACGTACGCCCAGGAGATCGGCAGGATCGCCGCCGAGCCCCACGGCGCGGCCGAGATCGGGCCGACGCCGGTGGCCGGGCCGGCCTCCTCCTGCAGCGGGTGGTTCGGCAGGTACGGCGCCAGGTGGGCGCGCACCGCGACCGGGCCGACGCCCGGGCCGCCGCCGCCGTGCGGGATGCAGAAGGTCTTGTGCAGGTTCAGGTGCGAGACGTCCGCGCCGAACTTGCCCGGCTTGGCCAGGCCGACCAGGGCGTTCAGGTTGGCGCCGTCGACGTACACCTGGCCGCCGGCCTCGTGCACCAGGGCGCAGATGTCGGTGATCTGGGTCTCGTACACGCCGTGGGTCGACGGGTAGGTGACCATCAGCACCGACAGGTTGTCGCGGTTCTGCTCGATCTTGGCCTTCAGGTCCTCGACGTCCACGTCGCCGTCGACCAGGGTCTTCACCACGACCACGCGCATGCCGGCCATCACCGCGGAGGCGGCGTTGGTGCCGTGCGCCGAGGACGGGATCAGGCAGACGTCGCGCTGGGTGTCGCCGTTGGCGTGGTGGTAGGCGCGGACGGCCAGCAGACCGGCCAGCTCGCCCTGGGAGCCCGCGTTCGGCTGGATCGAGACGGCGTCGTAGCCGGTGACCTCGACCAGCTGCTGCTCCAGCTGGCGGATCAGGGTCAGGTAGCCGGCGGCCTGGTCGACCGGCGCGAAGGGGTGCAGCTGGCCGAACTCGGGCCAGGTCACCGCCTCCATCTCGGTGGTGGCGTTGAGCTTCATGGTGCAGGAGCCCAGCGGGATCATGCCGCGGTCCAGCGCGTAGTCCCGGTCCGACAGGCGGCGCAGGTAGCGCAGCATGGCGGTCTCCGAGCGGTGGCTGTGGAAGACCGGGTGGGTCAGGTACTCGTCCTCGCGCAGCAGCGCGGCGGGCAGCGCGTCGGCGGCCTCGGCGACCTCGACCGCGGGGACGCCGAACGCGGCCCAGACGCCGGCCAGGTGCTCGCGGGTGGTGGTCTCGTCGGCGGAGACCGAGATCCGGTCCTCGCCGTCCTGGAACACGTTGATGCCGTTGGCGCGGGCGGCGGCGGCGATCTCGGCGGCGCGGCCCGGGACGACGGCGGTGACGGTGTCGAAGAACTCGCCGTGCAGCAGCTCGACGCCGCCGGCCCGCAGGCCCTCGGCGAGGGCGGCGGCGTAGCGGTGGGTGCGGCGGGCGATGTCGGCCAGGCCGTCCGGGCCGTGGTAGACGGCGTACATCGAGGCCATCACGGCGAGCAGCACCTGGGCGGTGCAGATGTTGCTGGTGGCCTTCTCGCGACGGATGTGCTGCTCGCGGGTCTGCAGGGCCAGACGGTAGGCGCGGTTGCCGTCGGCGTCGACGGAGACGCCGACCAGGCGGCCGGGCAGCGAGCGGGCGTACTCGGCGCGCACCGAGAGGTAGCCGGCGTGCGGGCCGCCGAAGCCCATCGGGACGCCGAAGCGCTGCGAGGTGCCGCAGGCGATGTCGGCGCCGAGCGCGCCGGGAGACTTCAGCAGGGTCAGCGCCAGCAGGTCGGCGGCCACGGCGACGATCGCGCCCAGGCCGTGCGCCTGCTCGATCACCGGGGTGAGGTCGCGGACCACGCCGGTGGCGCCCGGGTACTGGAGCAGCACGCCGAAGACGCCGCGCTCGGCGATCTCGGCGGGGATGCCCTCGGACAGGTCGGCGACGACGACCTCGACACCGGTCGGCACCGCGCGGGTGTTGATCACCGCGATGGTCTGCGGCAGGGTCTCGGCGTCGACCAGGAAGACACCGCCCTTGACCTTGGTGACGCGGCGGGCCAGCGCCATCGCCTCGGCGGCCGCGGTGCCCTCGTCCAGCAGCGAGGAGCCGGAGGTGGGCAGGCCGGTCAGGTCGGAGACCAGGGTCTGGAAGTTGAGCAGCGCCTCCAGGCGGCCCTGCGAGATCTCCGGCTGGTACGGGGTGTAGGCGGTGTACCAGGCCGGGTTCTCCATGACGTTGCGCAGGATCACCGGCGGGGTGAAGGTGCCGTAGTAGCCCAGGCCGATCATCGGCTGGAGCACCTGGTTGCGGCCGGCCAGCTCGCGCAGCTCGGCGAGGACCTGGGCCTCGCTGCGGCCGCCGGGCAGGTCCAGGGCGGTGATGGAGCGGATCGCCTCGGGAACGGCGGTGGCGGCGAGCTCGTCGAGCGAGCCGTAGCCGACGGCGGCCAGCATCTTCTCCTGCGCGGCCGCGTCGGGGCCGATGTGGCGGTTCTCGAAGGGGCTGGCCAGCTCAAGCTCGGTGAGGGTCGAGGCGCTGGTGGGGCGTCCCGCGTTCGGCTGGGCGTTCATGGTGGTCGAGGCCTCCTGGTCACGGACCGGCGGGGGTGCGCACGCCGGTCGGCCGCGCCGCTGCGGACAGCGGACCGGTCTGGGCGGGCGGACCCGAAAGGCCTCCCCCTCTGTCATCGGGACCTGAGAGCTTCGCCCGCACGTCGCGCTGTGGCGCTTCGTCGGCTTGCACCGTCGGTGAGGGTGGTGATCGTCGGCTCCCGCGCCGGCGGTCCTGCCCTGCTTTCCAGAGTGACCTATCCCGCACGGTACGGATGCCTGAGAGATTCCGGGGAGGAGTTGCTCCTTCGGCGCCCCGACCAGCGGTTTTCGCTGTCGGGGACTCTCCCGAGCGGGCTCGGCGGTCGCGGCCCAGGGTACCAGCGGGAGGCCTTCCGATCACGGGTGCGTCGGGTCACTCCGGGTCTACGCGCGTCCCCCGGACGGCCCAGTGCCGAGCCCGTCCGGCGCACCCCGGTCGCGCCCGTCCGATTCATGGCTTTTGGTGTGAAGTGGCGGACGGGACGGGTGCTCCGGCCGCCTCACCTGCGGGAGTTCCGCAGGCGCAGCGCTTGGAGGAAAGAGTGCAGACCGACATCGACCCCCGGGACCTCATCGGCCACAAGGCGGTCGACCGCAACGGAGACAAGATCGGCACGGTGGACGAGGTGTACCTGGACGACGCCACCGGGCATCCGGAGTGGGCGGCCGTCCGGACCGGCATCTTCGGCCGGGACGCCTTCGTCCCGCTCACCACGAGCGAGTTCTCCGGCGACGAGCTCCGGGTGCCCTACGACAAGTCGCTGGTCAAGGACTCGCCGGACTTCGGCGTGGGCCAACACCTGTCTCCCGCCCAGGAACTCCAGCTCTACCGCTACTACGGCCTCGACACCCCCGTGGACGGCCGCCCGGCCGCCGAGGAGCCCGCCCGGGACGGCCGGCCCGACCTCGACTTCGGCACCACCACGGCCACCGGGACCGCCAAGCCGATCGCCTTCCACTCCGCCGACCCCGGCCCCACGACGACCGCCATGACCACCACGACCGCCACCCACACCAGCACCGACACCGCCACGGAGGCCCACGTGCGAACCCTCAGCACCCCCGCACCGGTCGCCAACGGCACCGCGACCGCACCGCTCGCCGCCCCCGCGGTCGAACCGAAGCCGCAGCCCGCCGCGACCGCGCCGGCTCCGAACGGCACCGCCGCCTCCTCGGCCCCCAGCGGCCCGGTCGAGATCACCTGCCGCGAGGAGCGGCTGGAGATCACCACCGAGTGGCACGTCCTGGGCACCGCGAAGCTGCGCAAGTACGTGACCAGCGAGCAGGTCGAGCGCCGCGTCCCGGTGGTCCGCGAACGGGTCCGGGTGGAGCGGATGCCGGTCAGCGACGCCGAGCGGGACTCGCTGACCGAGAAGGAGATCGACGAGGCGATCGAGGAGGTCACCCTCCGCGAGGAGCGGCCGGTGGTCCGCAAGTACCTCGCCCCGATCGAGCGGGTCCGCCTGGTGGTCGAGCGCTACACGGAGGAGGAGGTGGTCCGGGACGAGCTCCGCCGCGAGCACGTCGAGGTCCACGACGCCACGGCCCCCGAGACCCCGTCCGACTCCCCCGCCGAGGCGGGCACCCCGCTCAACCAGGTCGCCGACGGCTCCCGCCCCGCCGCCCTGCGCCCGCTGGCCTGACCGCCCCGCCCCGCCCGCCCCGAAGCAAGGGCCCCGGACTCGACATCCGGGGCCCTTGTCATGCCCGAGATCACCTGCACCTCCCCCCGGCGGCAGCCCCGCCCGAGCGCCCGTCAGTGCCGGTCCGTGGCAGGCGAGATCTTCACCTTTGCCAAATCTTAACCACTCGATATTTGACACTCTGAAGTATCTCCCTGCAAAGTTACTTCAGTTCATTCACTATGTACGGGAGGAAGCAACCGTGAGTGAGGCACCACAGCCCACCACCGCGGCCGAGAAGCAGAGCAACGCCCGGGTCCTGCCGGCCCTCATCCTGGCGATGCTGTCGTTCAGCGTGGTGCAGACCGCGGTCGTCCCGATCCTGCCGTCGCTGGCCAAGGAACTGGACGTCTCCGGGTCGAACATCACCTGGCTGATGACCGCCAACCTGCTGTCCGCCGCCGTGCTGACTCCCCTGCTGGGCCGCTTCGGCGACCTCCGGGGCCGCAAGCCCATGCTGCTGATCTCGCTGGCCGGCCTGGTCGCCGGTTCGGCGCTGGCGGTCTGCACCCACTCCTTCACCTGGCTGATCGTCGCCCGCGTCCTCCAGGGCGCCGGCGGTGGCGTGATGCCGCTGGCGATCAGCATCGTCCGGGACGAGCTGCCCAAGCAGAAGGTGACCGGCGGCGTCGCCGCCATCAGCGCCTCGATGGGCGTCGGCTCCGGCCTGGGCCTGGTCGCGACCGGCCTGCTGCTGGAGCACTGGAACTACAAGTCGATCTTCTGGATGGGCCTGGCCTTCGGCCTGCTCGCGGTCGCCCTGGTCGCCTTCCGGGTCCCGACCGACCCGGTGACCGACAAGGAGGGCGGCGCCGACCCGCTCGGCGCGATCACCCTGGCCGGCTGGCTCTCCGCCCTGCTGGTCGCGGTCAGCCAGGGCAACCACTGGGGCTGGACCTCCACCAAGACCCTCGGCCTGTTCGCCGTCGCCGCGGTGGTCGCCCTGATCTGGGGCGTCATCGAGACCAAGGTCGCCCACCCGCTGGTGGACCTGAAGATGATGGGCCGCCCGGCCGTCGCCTTCACCAACCTGGCCGGCCTGCTGATCGGCTTCGGCATGTACGGCTCGTTCATGGTCATCAGCAACTTCGCCCAGACCCCGGAGAAGCTGGCCCACTACGGCTTCACCGCGAGCGTCCTGCACGCCGGTGTGATGCTGCTGCCGTCCGCGATCGGCTCGATGATCGCCGCCCCGATCGGCGCCCTGCTGATCGCCCGCCGCGGCCCGCGCCTGCCGCTGGTCCTCGGTGGCGTCCTCGGCGCGATCGCGATGGCCTACCTGGCCCTGCGCCACAGCGCCGAAGGCGACATCTACACCGCCTCCGCGATCTTCGGCCTCGGCATCGGCCTCGCCTTCGCCGCGATGCCCGCCTTCATCAACGGCGCCGTCCCGGTCGAGCAGAGCGGCATCGCCAACGGCATGAACTCCGTGCTCCGCACCGTCGGCGGCGCGATCGGCACCGCCGTGATGACCGCCATCCTGACCGGCGACACCATCAAGCTCCCGATCAAGATGCCGATTCTGCTGCCCACCCTGGACGCCTACAAGCACGCGTTCTGGGTCACGGCCGTCGTCTGCATCATCGCCGGCGCCGTCCCGTTCCTGATCCGCACCGCCAAGCCGACCGCCACGGTCGTCGGCGGCGCGGCCCGGCAGGACTCCAGCCCCCAGCTGGCCAAGACCGACGCCTGACGAGGCGTCCGGCCCGCGCGCTCAGGGACAGGACGCGCGGGCCCGGCCTCCGCTCGGTCGCGAGGGCATCACGACCGCCCGGGGTCCGGCACGGTATGCGGCCCCATCCGGTACTTCCTACCGGGTGGGGCCGTTCCGCGTTCCCCGGCACCACCCCGGGCCCCCGTGCCCGCCTCAGACGCCTTCACCGTCCCCGTCGAGGTTCTCGTCCCCAGACGCGGGCTCGGGCTCGCGCAGCGGCAGCGGCCGGGCCGGCTCCAGCGCCGGATCGTCCACCGCGAAGGTCCGCACCCGCCCCGGCCCGCTCCACGGCGTCTCGAACCTCACGGTCACCCGCCCCACCCCGCTGCCCTGCACCCAGCCCGGCCCCAGCTCGGCGTGCCGGACGTCCTGCCCGGGCATCCAGCGCCGCACCACGACCTCCTGCGGCTCCTCCTCGGCCACCGCCGCCTCGACCACCTCGGCGTGCTCGGCCGCCTCCTCCCGCAGCGCCTGCGCGAACAGGTCCTCCTGGGTGTAGTCGGCCAGTTGGGCCACACCCACGCCGAGCAGCCGGACCCCACCGGTGATGTCCACCTGCTCGGCGAGGCGCCGCGCCGTCGCCGTGATCACCGCCTCGTCGTCGGTGGGCCCGCCCAAGGTCTCCGAGCGGGTCAGCGTCGAGAAGTCGAACCGCCGCACCTTGAGCACCACCGTCCGCCCCGAACGCCCGGCCGCCCGCAGCCGGCGGACGCAGCGCCCGGCCAGCGCCTCCACCTCCCGCAGCACCCGGTCCCGGTCGGCCAGGTCCACCTCGTAGGTGTCCTCCACCGAGACCGACTTGGCGTCCTGATCGGCCACCACCGGCCGCTCGTCCAGCCCTGTCGACATGTGGAAGACCCCGGCGCCGTGCGCCCGCCCGAGCAACTGGACCAGCTCCGCCTCACCCGCGTCGGCGAGGTCCGCCACCGTGCTCAGCCCGGCCCGCCGCAGCACCTGCTCGGTGGCCGGCCCGATCCCCGGCAGCGCCCGGACCGGCATCGGGCCGAGCACCGCCCGCTCCTCCCCCGGCTCGATCAGCACCAGCCCGTCCGGCTTGGCCTGCTCGGAGGCGATCTTCGCCATCAGCTTGGAGCCCGCCGCCCCCACCGAACCGGTCAGCCCGGTGAGCCGCCGGATGTCCGCCCGCAGGTCCTCCGCCAGGGCCAGCACCAGCCGCTCCCCGGTCTCGTGGTCCGCCTCCGACAGCACCGGGCCGTACGGACCGGCCTCCAGGTCGACGAAGGCCTCGTCCAGGCTCAGCGGCTGCACCAGCGGCGACAGTTGGCGCAGCAGCCCCATCACGATCTCGCTGTTCTGCCGGTACGCCTCGAAACGCCCGGTCAGGAAGGCCGCGTTGGGGCAGAGCCGCCGCGCCTGCGCCATCGGCATCGCCGAGTGCACCCCGAACCGGCGCGCCTCGTACGAGGCCGTGGAGACCACCCCGCGCCCGCCGAGCCCGCCGACGATCACCGGCTTCCCGCGCAGGCTCGGCTTGGACGCCTGCTCCACCGCCGCGAAGAAGGCGTCCATGTCGAGGTGGATGATGCTCGGCAGAGATCGCACCCGCCGATCATCGCGCACGGGTCCGACAGTGCGTACGAACCCGGCCGACGCCCCGCGCCCGCCGGCCCGCCGCTACCGCTGCGCCGCTTCCGCCAGCGCCTTCGGGATGCCGTCCTCCTTGGGCCCGAGGAACACCGGGTCGGGCCGCAGCCAGGCGTTGACCGCCGCCTTGCCCGCCCCGGCGACCTCCCGCAGCCCGCCGTACAGCCAGGTGGTGTCGTGCAGCTCCGGCACACCGACCGCGTACGAGTCGATCCCCGCCGCCTCGCACAGCGCCAGCGCCCGGCGGACGTGGAAGTCCTGGCTGACCAGCACCGCGCGGTCCACCCCGAAGATCCGGTGCGCCCGGGTGCAGGAGTTCCAGGTGTCGAAGCCCGCGTAGTCCCGGACCACCCGGTCCCCCGGGATCCCGTGCCCGGTCAGGTACCGGTACATCGCGTCCGGCTCGTCGTAGTCGATCCGCCCGTTGTCCCCGGTCACCAGGACGGCCTTCACCTTGCCCGTCCGGTACAGGTCCAGCGCCGCCACCAGCCGGTGCTCCAGGTACGGCGACGGCTTGCCCTGGTCCAGTCCGGCACCGAAGACCACCGCCACCGGCGCCGAGGGCGCGCTCTCCACGGTGCCCACCCGGTCCCCCGCCGCGAACCACAGCCAGGCGCTCGGCGCCAGCGCCAGCGAGCACAGCACCGTCGTCACCTGGAAGACCCTGCGCTGCGTCCGGCGCTCCCGCAGCCGCGCCCGCATCCCGCCGGCCCGACGCCGCAACAGCTCCGATATCCCGGTGCCGACCTCCACGTGCCCCTCCCTCGATCGTGTCCAGGCAACACGACGAGGCCGTGGGCCGGAACGGTTCCCCGTCCCGGCCCACGGCCCCGTCGAAGTGCTCCCGGTCAGACCGCCCGGTTGCGCCGCTGCGCCAGTTCGTCCGCCGGATCCTCGCCGACCAGCGTCTCGCCGGTGTCGGTCCGCTCCGCGTGCAGCCGCCCGAGGGTCAGCTCCAGTTCCTGCCAGACCGCTCCCACCGCGATGCCGAACACCCCCTGACCGCTCTTCAGCAGATCGACCACCTGTTGCGGCGTGGTGCACTCGTACACCGTCGCGCCGTCACACATCAGCGTCAGCCCGGCCAGGTCGGCCTGCTCGGCCGCCTGCAGGTGGGCGACGGCCACCCGGATGTTCTGCAGCGAGACGCCCGCGTCGAGCAGCCGCTTCACGATCTTGAGCAGCAGCACGTCGCGGAAGCTGTAGAGCCGCTGACTGGTCGCCGGGTACGCGGTGCGGACGCTGGGCTCCAGCAGTCCGGTGCGGGCCCAGTAGTCCAGCTGGCGGTAGGTGATACCGGCCGCCGCGCAGGCCGTCGGGCCGCGGAAGCCGACCAGTTCGGACGTCGGGGCCAGCCGCTCGATCGCGGGCTGGCCCGGCTGTACGGCCGGGAACCTGCCCGTCCTGGGCCGCTCCGACACGGTGCGAGCGGTGCGCGGCACGTGCACGGTGCACAGGCCTCCCACGGCCGCGTCATCGCCGGTGCTGCTCATGCCTACCTCCGTCCACTCGTGCTGCGGGCAACCGACTGCGGGCATCGGCCACCCGGACAGCCACTCCTGACGGTAGGCAGTCCCCTATGACCCGTCAACGATCGCCACGCCGGGCCAGACAAACCACATCACTCAGGAGAGTGGTTTTTCGTGCCCCTAGTGTGGGTAGATGGACGGTTTTTGGCAAAACGGCACGCTGAAGGGCCGACCAGCCCCGTCCGCCCTACTGCGGGCCGCTGCCCCCGAAGTCCTCGGGCGACACCTGGTCGAGGAACTCGCGGAACTTCTCGACCTCGTCCTCCTGCTCGTCCGGGATCGCGATGCCCGCCTCCGCGAGCACCTCCTCGCTCCCGTAGATCGGCGTACCGGTCCGCAGGGCCAGCGCTATCGCGTCGGACGGCCGGGCACTCACCTCGACCCCGCCGGCGAACACCAGCTCGGCGTAGAACACGCCCTCCCGCAGGTCGGTGATCCGGACCTCGGTGAGCTGCTGGCCGAGCGCTTCCAGGACGTCCTTGAACAGGTCGTGCGTCAGCGGGCGCACCGGAGTCATGCCCTGCTGGGCGAAGGCGATCGCGGTCGCCTCGCCGGGGCCGATCCAGATCGGCAGGTACCGGTCTCCCCCGACCTCCCGAAGCAGCACGATCGGCTGGTTGGAAGGCATCTCCACTCGGACACCCACGACGTCGAGCTCATTCACACAGGCAACCCTATGGCTCCGACCCCGGATATGAAAGCGCAGGGCCGACGCCGCTGGTCAGCGCGGTGCACCGGCCGTCCGGAGGACGCTTCGCGGACTACCCCCGGGCCCGCAGACCGGCCTGGACCATGGCCGCGTGCAGCCGTACCGACAGCGTCGCCAGCTCCCGCGCGGTGGCCTCCGCGTGCGCCCGGGTCTGCGGGTTCCGGTGCCGCCGCAACGGCGCCACCACCTGCTCCACCAAGGCGATCTCGCGGTCCGCCGCCGCCTTCATGGCCCTCAGGTGCCGCGGCTCCAGCCCGTACCGGCCGAGTTCGGCCACCAGCCGGGCCACCTGCAGCGCCTCTCCGTCGTACCCGCCGTCCGGGCCCGGCGCGACCAGCCCGTACGACTCCCACTCCACCAGCTCGGGCTCGCCCGCCTCGGCGGCGGCCAGCAGCTCGGCCCGTCCCAGCCGCACCCCGGCCGGGACTTCGGACGAGGCCATCAGCTCGCGGTCGGCCTCCTCCATCGGGCCGGGCCGGGCGTCGGCGGCCGGCGGCAGCGCGGGCGGGGCCTCGCCGCGCTCGATCGCGTCCAGGTGCTCACGGATCACCCGCAGCGGCAGGTAGTGGTCCCGCTGCATCCGCAGCACGTAGGCCAGTCGCTCCACGTCGGCGGGGCTGAACTTGCGGTACCCCGAGGGGGTGCGCTGCGGCTCGACCAACCCCTCCGCCTCCAGGAAGCGGATCTTGGAGATGGTCACCTCGGGGAAGTCGTCGCGCAGGTAGGCCAGCACCGCGCCGATGCTCAGCAGTTCGTCACCGCCGCGCAGCCGGCCGACGGGCCGGTCCGGGCGGAGCGGCTGCCTGGGGCCCGCGACCACCCCGCGACCGCCGCGGTCCGCCTGCGGACCGGACGACGATGCGGGGTTGGCCGCCCCGAGAGAAGAGGAAGGGGTATTCGTATTCACTCGGGCTCCTACCGACGTTGCTTTCAGTACCCCCGGTTGTGGCCGGCGAAGAACACCAGCCGGTACTTCCCGATCTGCACCTCGTCGCCGTTGTTCAGCGGCACCTCGTCGATCCGCTCCCGGTTGACGTAGGTGCCGTTCAGGCTGCCCACGTCCGCGACGCTGAACCCGGCCGGGGTGCGGCGGAACTCCACGTGGCGCCGGGAGACCGTGACGTCGTCCAGGAAGATGTCACCCTGCGGGTGACGACCCGCCGTGGTGACGTCCGAGTCCAGCAGGAACCGGCTGCCCGAGTTCGGACCGCGCTGGACGATCAGCAGCGCCGAGCCCGGCGGCAGCGCGTCGATCGCCGACAGCACCTCGGCCGACAGCGCCGGCGTGGTGCCGGTGCCGGTCGTGGTGGAGGGGTCGTAGGACTCCAGGCCCGAGATCGAGATCGTCGAGGTGGTCTCCGCCGCCCCCTCCGGCAGCAGCCCGCCGCGCAGCGCCGTACCGCAGTTGGAACAGAAGCGGGCCGCGGCCGGATTCTGGTTGCCGCACCTGGGGCACGGAGTGGGGCCAGCCATGTTCACAGCCTCCTGGCGCGGCACACCCGACGGGTTGTGCCCGGCGTACGGGTCCGGAGCAAACCCTCCACCAGAGGTTGAGGGTCCTGACGGGAAACCTATGCGCGGGTCGCCGGAGGGGTCAACCGACGCGCCGTAACCCGCCGGATTCCCCGCGTACTGCGCGGCGCCGTCCCGGTACAGCTGCTGTCCGGCGTACGGCGCGGCCTCGGGCGCGGGACGCATGCCCGGCACCGCGGGCTCGTCCTCCGAGCGGCGGTGCCGCGCGGTGGGCGCCTCGACGGCGGCCGCGTCGCGGCCCTTGTTGCGACCGAACAACTTCGAGAAGAAACTCACGGGCGAATCCCCTTGCGTGTGACAGACCCGCCCGCGGGGCAGGGTGAGAACCTCGGACAGGCTGCGGGCCCGGTTGCGGCTCGGGCCTGCTGGAGTGGTACTCCGACGTGTGGTGCTGCGGTTGGTGCTACGGAGCGTACTGGTGCGAACCAGTCTCTCCCACGCGACGGCGGCACCCCGCACCGGGTGCCGCCCGCCCGTGACGGGCCGTTCGTCGAGCGCCCCGTCACTTCGAAGCCGGCTTGGCGTACTGCGGCGTCTTCAGATCCACGAGGGCGTCGACGACGACTTTCTGCTGCTGGGTGATCGTCGCGCGCGCCTGGTGGCTCTCCAGGGTGCGGACGACGCCTCCCGGAATGTTCAGCGCGGGCGTCAGGTCCTGCGGGTTCCCCACGACGGTGAACCGATAGGGCTGCGAGACCTTCTTCCCGTCGATCTGCACCCCACCGCCCGACAGGTCGGTGAAGTAGGTGTTGACCACCACGCGCACATCGTTGATCTGAATCGCCTCCGCCCCCGCCGCTCGAAGTTCCTGCAGGGTGTCCAGCAGCATATCTGCCTTCACCAGCCCTTGGGGGTCATCGACCGTGAGGACGATGCCCGGACCTGTGGCTTTGACCGTACCGGCCAGCACACCCAGTTCCGTCATCTTCTTCCTGGTCTGCTCCTGGGCTTCCTTGGCCTGGTTGGAGCTGTTCTCCAGCTTGCCCAGGGACTGCTCGAGCTCGGCCTTCTCCTGTTGGAGACGCTGTTGACGGCTGTCCAGTTCGTCGAGGATCCGGACCAGGTCCTCCTGCCGGGCCCCGCGCAGCTGGTTGTGGTGGTCATTGGTCGAACGCACCTGGATGGCCAGCCCGAGACCGAGCGAGAACAGCAGCAGCGCCACCACCAGTTGCCCGCGCGACAGCCGCGGCGGCCAGACCGCCGCCTTCAACCGCCGCCGACCGGCGCTGCGGTCCGCAGCGGGCGGCTCCTCGGCGGGCAGCTCCTCGGCAGCCTCCGGCCCCTCGGGTTCCGACGGCCCACCGGCACCGGGCGCGGCGGGTTCGGGCCCGGGTACGGGCTCCGGCTCGGGCGCGAGCGGCTTCGCCAGACGCACCGACGGCGCCGGCTCCTCGGCCACGGACTCAAGCGCAGCCTCGGCGTCAGACTTCTCCGGCTCAGCCGCTGCCCCGGCCGGCTCAGCAGCCGGCTCGTCAGGCGCCGCGGCCCCCTCCGGGCCGGCCCCGTCCTCGGCACCGGCCCCCTCGACGGCCTCCGCCGCCGACCCCTCGGATTCCTCCGACGCCTTCCCGACCGGCTCCGCAGCGGTCTCCCCGACCGCCGACGCCTCCGCCTTCTCCTCTTCCTCCGCCGCCGCCTCGCGGCCCGGCTCAGGCACGGAAGACATGGCGCCGGATCGCCGCCGCGTTGGAGAAGATGCGGATGCCGAGGACGACGACCACGCCCGTGGACAGCTGCGAGCCGACGCCCAGCTGGTCGCCCAGGAAGACGATCAGCGCGGCGACCACCACATTCGACAGGAACGAGACGATGAAGACCTTGTCGTTGAAGATCCCGTCCAGCATCGCCCGGACGCCGCCGAACACCGCGTCCAGCGCCGCCACCACCGCGATCGGCAGATAGGGCACGACGGCGTCGGGCACCTCGGGTTGGACGAAGAGTCCGACGACCACCCCGATCACGAGACCCAGTACGGCAATCACGGTCTAGCTGCTCCTGTCCCTGTGGTGGTCTTGGTGGATCCGCCGGACGGACGCCGCTTCGCGGTCGGCCCGGCGCCGGGCGCGGACGGTGAAACGGACGCGGTCGGGCTCTCCGAGGTTCCCGGGCTCCCCGACGGAGTCCCGCCCGGCCCTCCCGACGCAGTCGCCGACGGAGTCGCCGTGGGCGAGGCCTCGGGGATGACGGGCTGGGCAGTCCGCAGCGAAACGCCGACCGCCGCCGGCAGCGTCAGGCTCTTCTGCGTGGAGAGCGTCGACTTGATGCCGTACTTCTCCTCCAGCAGCCGCAGGTACTGCCCGGCCATGTCCTTCTCGAAGGCGGTCAGGAGCTTCGGCCCGTCGCCGATCGCCTGGATGTTGTACGGCGGCACGAGCGGCCGGTTGTCCACCAGTACCGCCTCACCGGCGGCCCGGATCGCGGACAGCGCGGTCAGCCGCTGCCCGTTGATCGAGACGGCCTCCGCGCCGGATCCCCACAGACCGTTCACCACCAGTTGCAGGTCCCGGTCGCGCAGTCGGCCGCTGTTGGAGAAGCCCTGTCCGGCCCGCGGGTCGACGTTGCCCCCGCCGCCCGTACCGGCGGCGTCCTCCAGGACCAGCTTCACCCCCGGTCCGGTCACCTCCCCCAGCCCGACCTCGCCGGTCAGACCGGCCGCGCCGCCGTCCCCCGAGGGCAGCGCCTGCTGCTGGGTGTCGTCGACCTTGCGCCGCAGGTCCTGGACCTCCTTCTGCAGGTGGTCCGCCGAGCCGTTGCTGTCGTTGATCCGGTGGATCAGCGCGTCCCGCTCCTTGGCCAGCGTCGGCTCCGCCTTGTGCGCGTTCACCGCGCCGACCGTCACCACCGCTCCGACCAGCGCCAGTCCGACGCCCAGCGTCAGCAGCCCGCGCATGGTCCGGGGTATCCGGCTGTCGTGCTCACCGCCCCGGGCCGCGGCCGCCTCGGCGTACCCCTCGTCCAGGCTGTGGTCCATCACGTTGGTCAGCAGGGACATCGAGGCGTCCGGGCGGTTGTACCGCCCGTTCGGGGCACTCGGCGTCGGCGTCGCTGGCATGCGGACCATCGTCCCACGACGGCGGAGGGCCCTGCGCACGGCCCCTGAGCTGCACACACGCCGCACACATCCACGGAAAGTGACAGACCACTATGAATGAGGTGAAAGCGGACAACGGGGCGTGCGGATCGAACCGCACGCCCCGCCGTTCAGGGCCTCATCCGATCAGAGGACGTGTCCGCTCAGGACGTCACCGCCCCGCACCCTCGACCACGGCCGCCCACTCGTCCAGCAGCGCGTCGGTGGCCTCGTCGTCCGGGCCCTCGGCCCACAGGTGGGTGACCGCCTCGGCCGGGTCCGGCAGCACCAGCGTCCAGCGCCCGTCCGCCTCGACCACCCGGACACCGTCCGTGGTGTCCAGCCGCCGGCTGCCGGCCGCCTCCACCACCGAGCGCATGACCATGCCCTTCGCCGCCCAGGGCGTCGCGATGTCCCGGCGCCGGATGTGCGCCTGCGGGATCCGCGCGTCGATCTGGCTCAGCGTGAGCTGGGTCCGCGCCACCAGACCGACCAGCCGGACGAAGGCCGCGGCACCGTCCAGCACCCCGCTGAACTCGGGCACCACGAAGCCGCCGCGCCCGTCCCCGCCGAACACCGTGCCCTCGGCGGAGGCCGCCTTCGCCAGGTCGTCCGGCGTGGTCGTGGTCCAGATGACCTGGGTGCCGTGGTACGCGGCGACCTGCTCGGCGATCCGGGTCGTGGTCACCGGCAGCGCCACCTGGCCGCTGCGCCGCTCCGCCGCGACCAGGTCCAGCAGCACCAGCAGCGCCCGGTCGTCGTCGATCACCCGGCCGAGCTCGTCCACGAACGCGACCCGCTCGCCGACCGGGTCGAACCGCACACCGAAAGCCGCCCGCGAGGAGGCCACCAGCTCACCGAGCCTGGCCAGCCCGGCCCGCCGGGTCTCCGCGTCCTCGGTCGGCCGCGCTTCGTCCAGCCCACTGGAGACGGTGAGCGCCTCCACCCCGAGCCGGCCGAGGATGCTGGGCAGAACGAGCCCCGCACTGCCGTGCGCGGTGTCCACCACCACCTTCAACCCGGCTTCCCGGACCCCGGTGGTGTCCACCGTCCGCAGCAGGTTGCCCGCGTAGGAGTCGAACACACTGGACGGGAAGGTCAGGTCCCCGATCTCACCCGGGAACGCCCGCCGGTACTCCTGACGTGCGTAGACCCGGTCGAGCTTGCGCTGCCCGGCCTGCGAGAGGTCCGCCCCGCGCTCGTCGAAGAAGAGGATGTCCAGCGAGTCCGGCACCCCCGGTGTGGTCCGCAGGAAGATCCCGCCCGCGCTCCCCCGCGCCGTGTGCTGCCGGGCCACCGGCATCGGCACGTTCTCGAGGTCGCGGACGTCGATCGCGGAGGTCTGCAGCCCCGAAATCATCGCCCGTTTGAGCGCACGCGCACCACGCGAGTGGTCACGCGCAATGGTGACGGTGGCCCCCTTCTTCAGCGTCGTGGCGTAGGCGCCCGCCAGTCGCACGGCGAGCTCCGGGGTGATCTCGACGTTGAGGATGCCCGACACACCGCGGACACCGAACAGGTGCTCCTGGCCGCGAGACTCCCAGATCACCGAGGTGTTGACGACGGCGCCGGCCTCGATGGTCTTGAACGGGTAGACCCGGACGTTGGCCCCGATGATCGACTCCTCGCCGATCAGGCACTCGTCCCCGATCACCGCGCCGTCCTCGATCCGCGCGGCCCGCATCACATCGGTGTTCTTACCGACCACGCAGCCGCGCAGATTGCTCTGTGGCCCGATGTATACGTTGTCGTGCACCACCGCCTTGTGCAGGAAGGCCCCGCGCTTGACCACCACGTTGCTGCCCAGCACGGTGTGCTCGCGGATCTCCACACCGGCCTCGACCTTGGCGTAGTCCCCGATGTACAGCGGCCCGCGCAGCACCGCCTCCGGATCGACCTCCGCCCCTTCGGCCACCCACACGCCCGGCGAGATCTCGAAGCCGTCGAGCTCGACCTCGACCTTGCCCTCCAGGACGTCCGCCTGGGCCTTGCCGTAGCTCTCGTGGGTGCCCACGTCCTCCCAGTAGCCCTCCGCGACGTAGCCGTAGACCCGCTTGCCCTCCTTGAGGAGCTGCGGGAAGACGTCACTCGACCAGTCCACGGACTCACCCGCCGCGACGTAGTCGAAGACCTCCGGCTCCATCACGTAGATACCGGTGTTCACCGTGTCGGAGAAGACCTGCCCCCAGGTCGGCTTCTCAAGGAAGCGCTCGACCCGCCCGTCCTCGTCCGTGATCGTGATACCGAACTCCAGGGGATTCGGCACCCTGGTGAGACAGACCGTGACCAGTGCGTTCTTACTGCGGTGAAAGTCGATCAATTCGGAGAGGTTGAAGTCGGTCAGCGCGTCACCGGAGATCACCAGAAAGGAGTCGTCCTTGAGCGCGTCCTCGGCGTTCTTGACACTCCCCGCAGTGCCTAGTGGCGTCTCCTCATGGGCATACGTGAGGTGCATGCCCAGCACCTCGCCGTCACCGAAGTAGTTCTTGACGAGTGACGCCAGGAACTGGACGGTGACGACGGTGTCGGAGAGGCCGTGCCGCTTCAGCAGCCGAAGCACGTGCTCCATGATCGGCATATTCGCGACCGGAAGCAGCGGCTTCGGCATGCTGGAGGTCATCGGGCGGAGTCGGGTGCCCTCGCCCCCTGCCATTACTACGGCTTTCATTACGGGTGCGTCCTCCTTCGCGGTGGTGGACCTGCAGGTCCATCAAACCGTTCCAGAGGGTTCTCTACCCGGAAGGTATCGTCCGACGCACCGGGACGGCGTGGGACTTCTCTCAGATCACGTCTCAGGCTGTGGACGCCGAGCCCGCGGGGCCCGCCTTGATGATCTGCCGCACCTGCACCGCGTAAAGAATCGCCGACCACCAGTACAACGTGGTCCCCCACCAGATGAAGGCCCAGCTCACCACCTCGGCCGGCCGCGCGATCCAGCTGTCGATGCCGCCGAGCAGCAGAAGCGGAAACGCGTACATCAGATTGAAGGTCGCGGCCTTACCGAGGAAACTCGTCTGGAGCGGACCGTAACCGTGCCGGTTCAGAATGGGCAACAGCGAGGCGATGAAGACTTCACGGGCCAGCAGAATCGCCGTCACCCACCACGGCAGGAACTCACGCCAGGTCAATCCGACGAGCGTGGACAGCACATAGAGCCGGTCTGCCAGCGGGTCCAGCAACTGCCCCACCCGGCTGATCTGCCCCCACCGCCTGGCGAGCTTCCCGTCCAGGTAGTCACTGATCCCGCTGAGCATCAGGATCAGCAGCGCCCACCCGTCGTTCTTCGGCCCATCGAAGACGGGCCACAGAATGAGCCAGAGGAAAACCGGAACGCCGACCAGCCGGCCCATGCTCAGCAGGTTGGGGATGGTGAGGACGCGATCGGTCTGGACCCGCGTCTCCTGGACCTCCACCCGAGGCCTCCTGTCCTGTGTCACGACAATGCACGTTGACCCTACAACAGAAAAGCCCCCGCCCGGTTCACCCGGCGGGGGCTTTTCTGAATGATTGTTCGGCGGCGTCCTACTCTCCCACAGGGTCCCCCCTGCAGTACCATC